>JAITPZ010000271.1 GCA_031289165.1 Synergistaceae bacterium | reverse complement strand
TCTGCTTTTCCGCCAGAGCGGAGGACGCGAGCTGCAGCGCCTCCTCGGCGCGACGGACATCCGCTTCGAGCTCGGGCAGTTTCGCCTGGCAGCTCAGAAGGGTCTGCTTCTCCGCTTCCTGTTCCCTCCGCAGTACCACGAGGGCCGCGTGGGAACTGCCAAACTCCAGCGCCCGCCGGGCGCGCTCCAACCGCTGGAGTTCCGGGTCGAAACCCTCCTGGCGTCGCGTCAGATCCTGATTTTGATCCTCCAGCATATCCAATTCCTTCTGAAGAGCCTCCATGCTCTCCAGCCACTCCATTGCGCGGGCGCACTGTCCGATATCCTGTTCCAGCTCGGATTCCTCCTGCGCCTGGACGGCCAACTGCGTCTCGAGTTCTTCCTTCTCCTCCGGTCCCGGCCCCTTCAACCCGGACAGCCCCGCTTCGAGCGCGTTCAGCTTTGCGCGCTTCGCGTTGCGGACCTCGTGGGCCTGCATGGAGATTCGGCTGTAAATTTCCGTGCCGGTGATCTGCTCCAGCACGGGAGAGCGCTCGTTGGGGCCACTCTGCAGAAACGTGGCGAAGGCGCCCTGAGCGAGCAGCATCGAACGCACGAAACGATCGAACGTCAGCCCCGTCACCTCTTCGATTTTTTCGGCGACGTCGCGCTGTCGCGTCTCCAGAACCTGCCCCGTTCCGGCGTCGGCAATCTCGTGCCTTGGAGCCTGCAGCGGCCCGTCCGATTTTTTACGCGCCCGATGCTGGCCCCAGTACACGCAGTATCTCCCCGGCGCGCCCGTTGGCCCCGCCTCGAAGAGAACCTCCGCGAAGCACTCTCCGGTCTGACGGGACATGATTTCGTTGGTGCTCTGCGTGATGTCCCTGAGCCGCGGCGTTCGCCCGTACAGAGCGAGGCATATCGCGTCCAGTATCGTCGTCTTCCCGGCCCCCGTCGGGCCGGTAATGGCAAAGATGCCCTCGGACGCGTAGGCCGGAGCCGTGAAATCGATCTTCCACTCTCCCTGGAGGGAGTTGAGATTTTTAAACCTGATTTGAAGTATGCGCATCTCCATGTCTCCCCGGATTCTGTCTCTCGAACCCCTTGAATCGTTATATATTATAGACTTATTCCGTGTTGACGATTTAGCCCGTTTAAGACCTCTGAGCTCCATAATAAAAAGCATCCAAAATCATTCAGCCCGGGGGTCTTCCGAGTCCATGCGGGCGAGAAGTTCCCGATAGGTGTTCAGGAGCTCCGGGCGCTGAGTGTCGGGTATGGATCGGGCGTCGAGGCAACGCGAAAAAACGTCCGAGACGTCGAGTTCGTCCAGAGACTCGCCAGGGGTCAGGGAGTCGGAGTCGAGAAAAGTCCGTACGACCCTCATGTTCCTTATCCGCAGAATCTCCAGCTCCGAGCCGGCGACGATCGCGTTCAGGCGTTCCTGCAGGTTGGGAACGAGCTCCGAGCCGTCGTACACGATTTCGATCCAGGCCGCGCTCCCCTGAAAGATCCGCTCCCGAAGGCGTTCCTCCAAAGCACTCATGTCTCCCGTGATGCGTTCCATCGCCTGAAAGGCCGGAACGGGGATCAGCTCCACCCGTTTTTCCGCTGCGGACAGGTCGACGAAGACCACGCTCTTCTCCCGCCCCGCCTCTCCTGGGCTCATCGCCAGAGGCGCTCCGCTGTAGCGCCTGAAATCGTCTCCACCCACCCTCTGGGGAGCGTGCAGGTGCCCCAGGGCGAGGTAGTCGATGCAATCCGGGAAACAATCCGCACCGACGTGTGCCAGAGATCCCACGTAAAGGTCGCGGACTCCATCCCCCTCCGCCGTTCTTCCTCCTGCGGCAAAAAGGTGCCCCGTGGCCACAACGGGGACGTTTTTCCCGGCTTCGGAACGACGGGCCCCGGCCAAAACCCCGAGCTCCCGGTAGTGCTCCCTGATGCCCTGAATCAGCCGCCGTTCCTTCTCCTCGAGACTTTCCCCCGCCTCGAAAACACGAAGGTCCCGGTCTCTCAGGCAGGGAGCGGCACAGACCAGCAGCTCCGGATCGCCCTGCGGGCCACGGAACATCAGCAGCTCGTCCCCGGGATCCTCCGTGACGGCGCCGATGACGTGGATATCCAGAAAACTCAGAAGCTCCGCCGGAGCGTCCAGAAAGGAAGGGGAATCGTGATTGCCGCCGACGATCACCCCGTGCCGGCACCCCGTGGCGTTCAGGCGGCACAGAAAGCGATAATAAAGCTGCTGTGCGTGGTTGGAGGGCGTCGTGGTGTCGAAGATATCGCCCGCGACGATCAGAACGTCAACCTTCCGCTCCGCGAGGATCCCCAGCAGCCAGTCGAGAAAGGCCTCGAACTCGGCGTAACGTTTTTTCCCGTAAAGCGTCCGTCCCAAATGCCAGTCGGACGTGTGCAGAATCCTCATGCGCAAGCCTCCTCATGAATTGAAGCGCAGGGAGCGGAGCCCACGCGGTCCCTTCGGAATTCTCGCCGGCCCCCTGAAACCCCCGGGAGGAATAATCAACGCTTCCCTTCAGCTTTTCCTGAACGGAAACGACGATTCATTATACCAGGGAGGCGTCGTGAAACGGGATTATAGTACAATACGAATCGTTGCAATATGTAATATGAATTGCTCGCAGGTGAGCTGCACTGCGAAATTTTAAATTTGGGAGGGAACAGTGTGGCAAAGGTTATTATTATGCCGGATCCGAACGATCCGGGGCTGCAGGGGAAGATTCTGCGTTTTTTGATGCGACATGTGTTATGGATCGTTTTGCTGGTCCTGCTGGTGGTTCTCGTGCTGGGTAACATCTATACGGTGCCGTCGGACTCGAAGGGAATCGTTCTTCGGTTCGGCGCGATCAGCGGCGTGGTCGATCCGGGGTTGCACGTCAGGTTGCCGTTCGCCGACGAGGTCTATATCATACCGGCGGAGCGCAAGCAGAGCCTGGAGTTCGGTTTTCGCTTCAACGGCGGGACGGGCCATAACGTTTACGAAAACAGGCCGACCGACAGACCCATCGAAAGCGAGAAACTGATGCTGACGAAGGACAACAAGCTCATCGAGGTCGAGTGGGTCATGCACTTCCACATCGGCGTCCCGGAGGATTACATGTTCAACCTGCCCCAGTCGATCGCGCAGAAGGAAAAGATGCTTCGCGACCTCTGCATGGCGACGATGCGTCGAATTTTCGCTAACGTTCTGTTCGACGAGGGGCTGACCAGCGGCAAGCAGAAGATTCAGGAGGAAGTCTACGCGAGCCTCCAAACCCTCTTCGACGATCGGAAAATGGGGATAAAAATCGATGAGGTCCTCCTGCAGGAGACCAACGTCAGCGAGGCCATCAAGGCGGAGTACAACAGCGTCACCTCCGCAGAAGAGCAGGTCAAGACGATGATCTACCAGGCCGAGGCCCACGCTAACAAGGTGGTGCCCGAGGCGGAGGGACAGGCGTCCATCCTGGTCAACGAGGGCGAGTCCTACAGGTTCAGGCGCATTTCCGAGGCCGAGGGCGAGGCCGCGCGGCTGAGTCTGTTGCAGGAGGCCTATGCGCTCAACCCCGAGCTGACGCGCCTCAATCTGTGGGTCGAGGGCATGGCGGAGGTCTGGAAGAAGCTGAACGTGGTATTTGTCGAAAATATGGGAGACAGCGGGACGCTGAAGGTTCTTCCGCTGCCGCCGGAAGCCCTCTACCGGAACATGGAAGGGAAAAATACGGGAAGGGGGATAAACTGAGATGCCGAACAAAAAAATTCTCTTCGCTTTGCCGGCTGTTCTGATCGTTCTGGCGGCTTTCATGGGAGCGTTCTACGTCGTGCCGACCAACGAGTTTGTCGTCGTGACGCAGTTCGGAAGGATTGTCCGCACCCACCAAACTCCGGGCATTCACGCGAAGATTCCCTTTCTGGACGTCGTCTACAAATACCCGAAATGGCTGCAGGAGCACGACTCCGCCCCCGTCGAGGCCGTGCTGGGGGACAAGCGCAATGTCGTGTTCGACACGATTATGCTCTATCAGATCAGCGACCCGGCCGCGTTTCACACAAAGATTCGAACACAGGATATTCTGGCTCGCCGTATTGACGACAACATTTTCGGCTCGATCCGTGTTGTCGCTGGACTCTACACATATGATGACATCCTGAGCGGTAAGCGCGAGGAGATCATTGCCCAGACCACGGAACGGGTCAGGGAGCAGGCGAAAGATATGGGGGTCGACGTCGTTCTGACGGCCATCCGCAACTTCACGCTGCCGGAGCAGAACCTGCAGGCGATCTACTCGAACATGAAGTCCGAGCGCGTCCGCATCGCCCAGCGTATCATCTCGGCGGGGACGGCCGAGGCCAATCGCATCACGGCCGAGGCCGATCGCAGGGCGCAGGAAATCATCGCGTCGGCACTGAAAAAGAGCCAGACCCTGCGCGGCGAGGGCGACAAGCAGGCCCAGGTCATTATCTCCGAAGCCATGGGCAGCGCCTTCTCCCTGTACGAGCAGATCAAGGCCGTGGAGTTCTTTCAAAAGGGCGTTAAGGAGGGCACCGTCCTCGTCGTCGATCCCAAAACGGGACTCTTCAAGTATTTGAACACCACGGAGCCGAAGCCCTGATCTGTTAGCATTCGAAAGAGGACAAACGTGCAGGACAGGATTCAGAGGCGCGTTCGATTTTCCGGGCGCGTGCAGGGCGTGGGGTTTCGCGCTTCCTTTCGCTCCAAAGCACGCGCAATGGGGCTGGACGGTTGGGTCACCAACCTTTGGGACGGCAGGGTCGAAGTCGTTATAGCCGGATCGAAGGCGGACGTCGAGGCGATTGTCGAGTGGTGTCGAAACGGCGGAATTCCGTTCGCGTGGATCTCAGACGTCGAGATGGAGGACGAACGACTGTCGGTCGAGGAGGGCTTCGACGTGCGTTAGGTCGGAAAAGTTTCAGGAGAGCCCGTCTGCGCGATCAGTTTTATGCGACGGGCTCCGCTCCCGTACTGCGGTTTTTAATCTGAATCGGAGCCCATTTCTTTTAATACTTTCATATTGAATGAGGAGGCAGTTAAGTGAAAAGAAGGTCGGTATTCCATGCGTTGATTTTCGTCGTGGCTCTTTTTGCGGGAACCTGCGGCATCTCCTTTGCCGCGACCGGGAAGGAGGGCGAGAAGGGGGACAGGGAAGCGATCGAATCGGAAGCGTCCGGATTGAGAGAGATCGTCGATTTCATAAAGAGCTGCGGTAATTACTATCTGGCAACGATGGAAGGCGATCAGCCGCGGGTCCGCCCGCTCGGCACCGTCGCCATTTTTGAGGGCAGGCTCTATATTCAGACGGGGAAGGTCAAGGATGTCTCGAAGCAGATGGCCGCCAATCCAAAAATCGAGATTTGCGCCTACGACAACAAGGGCCAATGGATACGGGTACAGGCCACCGCCGTCGACGACAACAGACGGGAAGCAAAACAATTTATGCTGGACACCTATCCCGAATTGAAGGGCATGTATTCCGCGGACGACAACAACACTCAGGTGTTGTATCTCAGGGATGCCACGGCAAGATTGTACTCGTTCGCGGGTGAGCCAAAAGTCATCAGATTTTGAGATCCCATATCAGGTCGAAGGTAATTTGAAAGATCATTCTCAGGCTATTCAAAAAATGCGAGGTCCGATGACCTCGCATTTTTCTCAAACGCTTACCGCCCTTTTCACGAAACCGGACTTCAGGCATTTCGCGCAGACGCGGACCTTCATGGTACTTCCGTCGCCAACGTCGATCCTCGCGTTCTGAAGGTTGATCAGCCAACGACGGCGCGTGTGCCGGTTCGAGTGGCTTACCGCGTTCCCCGTGACGGGACCGCGTCCGCAGTACTGACAGACCTTTGCCATTGATACTCTCCTCCTGACCTGCAGGGACGGGAAATCCTCTCTCCCGCCCACGCATATTTTTCATGAACAGACCCGAGGAATTTTATCACACTCGGGTCGAAATGGGGTACTATGGAAAACATGCGCTAAAGATATAGTTAAAGATATATTTAAGGAAGGTGAAGGGTATGAACTTCGGCGAAAATCTGGAGCGCCTGGACGGGATACTGAAACAGCTCGAAGA
>JAITPZ010000263.1 GCA_031289165.1 Synergistaceae bacterium | reverse complement strand
CCGCGCATCGACGTCACCAGAGCGGAGGTCGACGTGGCCAATGCCCGGGTGGACCTTCTGAGGGCGGAGGCGAACGTCCGCCTGTCCCTTGAAAACCTCCTGGTCTCCATGGGCAGCGTGGACCTGGAGCCCTTTGCCCTCCTGACGCCTCTCGACGCCCCGACGATCTCCGCGGATCTCGAGGGCGCGACGGAGACCGCACTGAGCGCGCGTCCCGATTACCAGAGGGCACGGCTGGAGGTCGAGGCCGCGCGCGTCCGCATTCAGAGCGCGGCCCGTTCCAACGCGCCCACCCTCTCGGGGACCGCCGGAGGCGCGTACAACGGCAGGGAGTTCCCGCTCGAGGATAACCTCAGCGCGGGCCTTCGCCTGGACTTTCCCATCCTGGACGGAGGGGAGCGCGATGCCTCTATGAGCGTCGCCCGCGCGCAGCTGGCGCAGGCCGAAGCCTCGATCGACGAACTGACCCAGAGCATCGTCTACGAGGTGCGCCAGGCCATCGTGGACCTGGAAAATGCCCGGCAGCGCATTTTATCCGCCGAGGAGGCCGTTCAGTACGCCCGCGAAAACCTGGACCTCGCACAGGGACGCTACAGCACCGGCGTGGGCAGCCCGATCGAACTCAGCGACGCCGTGTCGGAGCTTTCGCAGGCCCTTTTCACGCGCTATCAGACCCTGTACGACGCTCTGGTCGCCGTCGTGGCGCTGGAGGAGGCGACGGGAGGAGCGATTCGTTGAAAAAAGTTTTCATCCTGCTCGCCGTCGCCGCGCTCGCCGGCGGAATCTGGTATTCCTTTTTCAGAAGGGCTCCGGTGAATTTTGAACTGCGGACGGAAAAGGTCGGAAGCGGCGACATCACGGCCACGGTCACGGCCAGCGGAAAGCTGAACGCCGTCTCCGTCGTCGAGGTGGGGACGCAGGTGTCCGGGACCATACAGGAAATTTACGTGGACTACAACTCGCCCGTCAAAGAGGGGCAGCTCATTGCCCGCCTCGACCCCGCCGTGCTGCGCTCGCAGCTCACGGAAAGCCGGGCCGGCCTCGAGGTCGCCGAGGCCGCGTCGGGCAGCGCCGGCGCGTCGCTCGTCGACTCCGAGAGGAAGCTCAAACGAAACAGGGAGCTCTACGGGCGCAGGCTGATCTCTCAGAGCGAGTTCGAGGACGCGGAGACCGACGTTCTTCTCAAACGGGCGCAGCTTCAGGAGGCGCGGGCGCGCGTCACCCAGGCCAAAGCCGCGGTGGAACGCGCGCAGACCAATCTGGACTACACCCGCATCACGTCCCCCATCGACGGAGTGATCGTCTCGCGTCAGGTCGACGTCGGGCAGACCGTGGCGGCCAGCTTTCAAACGCCCACTCTTTTCAGCATCGCGCGCGACCTGACGCGGATGCAGATCGACACCAGCGTGGACGAGGCGGACATCGGGCGGGTCGCCGAGGGGCAGGAGGTCGGCTTCGGCGTCGACGCCTTCCCGGAGGAGCAGTTTCGAGGGAAGGTCGTGCAGGTCCGCATCGCCCCCACGACCACGGACAACGTGGTCACCTACACGGTGGTCATCCACGTCGACAACGCCGACCTTCGCCTGAAACCTGGCATGACCGCGAATGTTTCCATAGAGACCGACACCCGGCGGGGCGTTGTGAAGATCCCCTCGGCCGCTCTGCGCTTCAGGCCGCCGCAGGCGCTGCTGGACACGCTCCCCTCCGCACTGTCGGGCGACGCTTCGCCGCGCGCGGGCCTGCGCTCCGGAAGCATCTGGATCGCCCTCGACGGAAAACTGACGCGGCGGGTCGCCGTAGAGACGGGCATCACCGACGGCGGCCAGGTCGAGGTCGTCTCGGGAGACCTTCAGGTCAGCGACGAGGTGGCCGTCGCGGCCTTCGAGGGAAGCCCCGGCCGCCGCGGGAGAAGCCCGTTCTGACGGGCCTGTCGCCGATTCGCGCATGCCCCTGATCGAGGTTCGTAATCTGTCCAAAGTGTACCGCGCCGGCGAGGTCGATCTGCGGGCGCTCGACGACGTTTCCTTCACCGTGGAGCGGGGGGAATTTGTCTGCGTGATGGGGCCCTCCGGCTCCGGAAAGTCCACCATGATGAACATTCTGGGCTGCCTCGACGTCCCCACGGAGGGCAGCTACGTTCTGGACGGAGTGAACGTCAAACGCCGAAGCCGGGCGGAGCTGGCCGTGATCCGCAACCGCAGCCTGGGTTTCGTCTTTCAGGGCTTCAACCTTCTGCCCCGCGCCAACGCCCTCGAAAACGTGGAGCTGCCCCTGCTCTACCGAAACATCGGCGGCCTGGAGCGCCGTAATGCGGCATCGGAAGCGCTCCGGCGCGTGGGCCTCGAAAACCGGGCAAACCACAGGCCGAATCAGCTGAGCGGCGGCCAGCAGCAGCGCGTCGCCATCGCCCGCGCGCTCGTGGGCGAGGCCCCCCTGATTCTGGCGGACGAGCCGACGGGCAACCTCGACACCAAAACCGGCGCGGAGATCATGGCCCTCTTCGCTGCCCTGAACGGAGAGGGCATCACGATCGTCCTCGTCACCCACGAGCCGGACCTCGCGCTCTGGGGAAGCCGCGTCCTCAACTTCGTCGACGGCAAACTGGTCTCCGACAGAAACCAAACGCCTCTGACGCGATAAAGCCGAAATTTCAGCCTGTAATGCGTGGGGCATAAGTGAAGCTGGCGTCATGCGAGCCATATTGATATTTTTTAGTTTTTGCAATATCTCCTGCAATGAGAAGGTATTTGCTTAAGAGAGGGATCGAATGTTGTCCTGACGTCGCGGCAATGGCTGTGCTATACTGAAAACGTGATCGGAGTTCTGCGGAGTTCTCCGGAACGCCAGCCATTCGCGGCTTTACATGGGCATCTCGGACATGAAGCACGCGTGGCATATGAGCTGGAAGGAAGCCTTAATAATGAGACTGAGTGAACTCCTGAAGGAAGAACGCATCGCGATACAGTGCCACGATAATCCCGACGCGGACGCGCTGGCGTCCGGTCTGGGGCTGTTTTGTTTTTTTGAAAACGCGGGCATAAGGGAACTTAAATTTTTTTACGGTGGGAGCCCCGTCGCGAAACCCAATTTGTTCCATATGATCGAGGAGCTTTGCATTCCGATCGAAAACGAGCCCGACATGAGGGAATGGGACGGACTCCTGATTACCGTCGATTGTCAGTACGGCGCCGGTAACGTCATGCGGGTGGAGGCGCCGAAGATCGCGGTGATCGATCACCACGTCCAGGAATGCGAGCTGCCGGCCCTGTGCGACCTCCGGCCCTGGCTTGGAAGTTGCTCCACGCTGATCTGGCATCTGCTCACCGGAGAGGGCTTTCCCATAGACGTTCGCCTCGGAACGGCTCTGCATTATGGGCTCTTTTCCGACACAAACGGTTTTTCGGAGATCCGGCACCCCCTCGACAGGGACATGTGGGACTCTGTCCCTGTGGACGAGCGTATTTTGAAGAAGCTGAAGCGATCAAACCTCTCGCTGTCCGACCTCAGGGTCGCCTCCGCGGCTCTGTCGAACCTTTATCTGGACACGGCGTACAGTTTCGTCATTATCTCGATTCCTCCATGCGATCCGAACCTGCTGGGATTCGTTACGGATATGTCCATACAGGTGGACGGAGTGGATATAGCCATCGCCAGCTCGGAGTCTCTGGAGGGGATTAAATTTTCCGTGCGCACGACCACCCGCGAAACGAAGGCTTCCGAACTCGCCGCCTGGCTCTCGCGCGACACAGGTTCGGGTGGAGGGCACAGGGAAAGGGCGGGGGGCTATATCGCGAGGACAAAATACCTGGAACGCTTTGGAGGCCTTCCCGCCTCCACGTATTTTGTCGAAGCCCTGCGGGAGTACCTAGGGAGCTGCAAAATTATCGACTGCTCCGGGCTGGACGAAAAAGATGTGAAGAACAGAAGAAGCGCCGCAAAAATCAGCATGACCTCCATGAGGACGTTTCGGAAGCTGCCGGTGAAGCTTGGGTTCGTGCCCTGTCACATGCTGTTCGAGGGGCAGGCCGATCTTCAGGTTCGTATGCTCGAGGGGGACATGGACATCTCCGTGGACGAGAACACGATCCTGATGATCGGGATAAAGGGTGAGGTGTATCCCATCGAGCTCGAAACGTTTACGAGGAGATACACCACGACGGACGAGCGCTTTGCCCCCGATCTGCCGTACAATCCGACGGTGCTCAACAAAAACGCGGGAACCCGCATATCTCTTCTGGAGTTCGCCCATACCTGCGTCGGGTCGGATGAAAGCCGGGTATCCGCGATGCGCCTCGAAAACCGGGTCAAGATTTTTACGCGCTGGGACGCCGAAAACTATTTTCGCGGCGACCCGGGAGACTGGCTCGTGGCGCGTTCGCCGGACGACCTTTACATCATAGCGGCCGACGTGTTTGACAAGCTCTACATCCGAGACTGCACGGGCGAGGATATCTCCGCCCGAAAGGACGCGGTTCCCGTCGTCAGAAAAAATATCCCCGCCTCCGCCCTGCAAATCGGCGATCCCTTCATCGTCGAGCCTGGCGACGGAAGGGGAATTCTGCGTGGAGAACGGGGAGACTGGCTGGTGCAGCACGGCCCCGGAGAGTACGAAATCGTCGGTCGGGAAATATTCAGGACGACTTTCGACATCGTGGAAGGGGGAAAAAAGGAAGGGAAAGCAAACGCCGGATAACTTTTTTCGAGGAGCGATGGATTAAGGCAGATTGTCCCCGCCCCCCTGGGCTTTAACGGCCCGTTTCAATTTGGCCTGAGAAGCATGAGGTCATGCGGTTTGATTTCGACGCGAACGATGTCCCCGGATCGGATCTCCTCCGCTTCGCTCTTTGAAAGCTCCAGACGGATGCGCGAAAAGTCGCGTCCCCCCGGGGCGTTCAGAGGCTGGAGGTTGACGATGGTCGAAAAAACATCCTCGATCACGCGAAGAACGCGGCAGGGAAAGACGTTTTTCTCCGCAGCGTCCGCGATTTTTACGCAGTGCGCGCGTACCCCCACGTAGCGAACGTCGTCCGCAACGTCCGCGTCGCACCGAAGGTCCACGTTCCAGTCCACGGCGTGAATTCTGTGTTCATCGAGCCGTTCGACCCTGGAGTAGTTTTTGCAGCCCGACAGGAGGGACGAGGCGAGGGTGTTCGGAGACTCGAAGAGTTCCCTGACGGTTCGGACCTCCTCGTTTCGTCCCCGGTTCATGGTGCATACCCGCCGGCAGAGGCGATAGACCTCGTCCCGGTTGTGGGAAACGTAGAGCGTGGTTCCCCTGAACTCCTCCAGAGTGCGCACGAGCTCTCCCTCCAGCATCCATCGAAGATAGCTGTCGAGTGCGGAGAGGGGCTCGTCAAGCATCAGGATTGAAGGTTCGGTCGCCATGATGCGCGCCAGCGCCGCGCGTTGCTGCTGCCCTCCGGAGAGTTGCGCCGGATAACGGCCCTCCAGTCCTCCAAGGTAGAACCGCTCGACGAGCGAGGCGAGCTTTCTCCCGTTTTTTCTGTCTTCTCGGGGCAGTACGGACAGGATGTTCTGCTTTACGGTCATGTTGGGGAAGAGCGCGTAGTTCTGAAAGAGCAGACCCACGTGTCTTTTCTGCGGCGGAAGGTCGATTCTCCGCTCGGAGTCGAACAGGGTGACTCCGTTGACGACGATTTTCCCTTCGTCGGGATGCACGATTCCTGCGATGCACTTCAGCGTCATGCTCTTGCCGCAGCCGGACGCGCCCAGCAGCCCGACGGTCTCATCCCCCGCCTCAAAAAAAACATCGAGCGCAAAAGCCCCAAAAGATTTCCTGATCTTCATATAAATCGACATGCCGACCCTCAAACTTTTTATTTTTTAATAACGGGATCAAAGGGTCCATGACCCTTTGCGGAGTCTGAGGCAGAGCCTCAGGGTCTTCTATCCCGGCAGACTTTCAGCCGCAGTATCCCTCTTCGGGCGGGTGTAGCGGTTTTCGAGCATGTTGACCGAAGCGAGGACGACGAGGGAGATGGCCAGGTTGATCCCCACCCATCTGTACGCGAGCGCGTCGTTCCCCTCTCGCCAGAGCTGGTAGACGGTCGTCGAGATCATGGCGGTCCTGCCGGGAATGTAGCCTGTGACCATCGTCGAGGCGCCGTACTCGCCGATGGCGCGCGCGAAGGCCAGCACCGTTCCGGCGAGGATGCCCTGTCTGCAGTTCGGCATGATTACGCGCCAGAAAAGAAAGGTATCCGAAAGCCCCAGAGTCTGTCCGGAGTAGAGAAGCGTGACGTCAAACGACTCGAACGCTCCGCGCGCTGTGCGATACATCAGGGGGAACGCGACGACCGTCGTAGCGAAAATGGCGGAATACCAGGTCATCGTCAGGCGAAAGCCCCACAGATCGAGTATCCGCGATCCGACAGGCCCCAGAGGGCCTATCGTCTTCAGCAGAAAAAACCCCACGACGGTTGGGGGCAGAACCAGAGGAAGGGTCAGCGCGCAGTCCAGAAGGCCCTTGACGAAACGGGGCATCCTCGCGACGTAATGCGCCGCGGCCACCCCGAGAAAAAACGTGATGAAGGTCGAGATGCCCGCGACGCGAAGCGAATTATAAAGAGGGAACCAGTCCATGAGGTGAATGTTGGGAGCCAACGTGGCGATGAATGTTTTTCGCGGGTTCCTCGACAGATTTTCCCGGAGGTGACCCGCGTCTGTTTTTATTTTGCGGGAATCGCGAAGCCGATGCTTTTGAACACGCCCGTGGCGGCGTCGCCCTTCAGAAATTCGACGAACGCCTTCGCCGCGGCCTCATCCTTCGTCCTTTTCAGGATTGCCGCCGGATAGGTGATCGGCTTGTGACTGTCTGCCGGAGCCGGGGCCACGACTTCGACGCCGTCCGACGTCGCCGCGTCGGTGGAGTACACGACGCCGCAGTCGACCGCGCCCGCCGCGACCTGCACGAGCACCTCCCTGACGTTGCTGGCGAAGGTGATTTTCGACATCCCGTTGAGCTGCTCCCAGATGCCGAGATTCGTGTAAATTTCCTGAGAATACTGTCCCACCGGCACGTCGGAATTGCCGAGCGCCACGATGGAGACCTTATCGGTCACGACGTCCCTGAAGTCGCCGATGCCGTTGGGGTTTTTCCCTTTGGGCACGACCAGCACGACCTGGTTGGCGACGATGTCGAAGCGCGTTCCGGGCAGGACGAAATCCAGCTTTTCGGTGTTGACGGAGGCGCTGGCCGTGATGTCGATCTGATCCATCTGCCTCTGTCCCGCGGATATGAAGATATCGCACTCCGCGCCCTGCTGAATCTGCGTTTTAAGCGTGCCGCTGGAGTCGAAATTATAGACGACCGTCACGTTCGGAGCGGCTTTTTTGTACAGCCCGGCGATTTGATTCATCGACTCGGTCATGGACGCCGCCGCGAACACCGTCACCGTTTTTTCGGCGTCCGCCGCCAGAGCCGGATCGGCCGGAAATATCGAAAAAATACAAAGTACCGCCGCAACTGACAACGTAATTTTCTTCATAAGAAATTTCCTCACAATTTGCCGCCTCCCGTGTTTTTGTTATAACGCAACATACTTGCATTATAACACGACGGAGGCGCGACATGCGCT
>JAITPZ010000255.1 GCA_031289165.1 Synergistaceae bacterium | reverse complement strand
GCGCGCATCTGGAGAGACGGACTCGGCGCGGGCGAGCGAATGAGCCGCCTGAAATTCGAGCCTCTCGATCCCCCGGACTCCCCGGGCTCTCCGGAGTCCCCGCATCCCGAACGCGACCTGGCGACCGTCGTTCCCTTTACCCTGCTTCTGGCCGTCAAACGCGGAAGGTCGGGCACGGAGGCGCGGGAACATCTGGCGCGCTCGCTGGCGCGGACCTTCGCGCGGTGGGTCGGGGAGGGCCGCAGCGTCCGGGACGGCCGGAAAAACGCCCTGCGCCCCGTGCGCTGGAGGGACTTCGCCGTTCTCGCCCCGACGCGGAACGAGTACGAAACTCTGGAGACCGTGTTCGGGGAGGAGGGCATTCCCGTCGCCTTCGAGAAGAGCACGAGCTACTTTTCACGCGGCGAGATCACCGACGTGGTCAACACCCTGCGCGCGGCCGCGTTTCCCGGCGACGAAACGGCGCTCGCGGGCTGGCTCTTCTCTCCCTTCTCCGGCGCCTCCCGAGCCGAGGCAGAGGCCTGCCTGAACGCCCGCGCCATCATGGTCCGGGACCGGAAAAACTGTGAGCCCACCCTGCCCGGGGTTTCTCCGGTCTCTCTGTTCGACGTCGTTCGGGAACATCTGCCCGGGGCCGCCGAGCGCCTGCAGCACATGCAGCGCCTTGGAAGCCTGAAGGGACCGTCCGCGCTGCTGTCGCATCTTCTGGAGGACAGGACCTGGCTCGCCTCGTTCAGCGCCGCCCAACGCCTCCGCGTCGTCAGCAACGTCGGCCGGGCCATAACGATGGCGGCTCAGTACGAAAACGGAATCTCTCCGAGCCTGGCCGGCTGCGCCCAGTGGCTGGATACGGCCCTGCGCGCGAAGCAGGCCGTCGAGGAGCCGAAGTGGATGGACGAGGACGCCGACGCCGTGCGCGTCATTACCGTGCACGGGGCCAAGGGGCTGGAGTTTCCCGTGGTCGCCGTCATGCGCATGGACCGGGGCGTCGGAAACGAATCCCGCGCGTCCGTGGCCCCCTCCAAAACGATGGGGGTCGCGCTTTCGAGCATCCCCGACATGATGACGCCTCAAAACGACACGTCCGGCAATGAGGACGATATCGACCACATTGAGAAAGGCATCCCCGACACGGCGCCCCGTTCGCTGAAATGGGAGCGGGCGCTGGAGGCTCAGAGCGAGCTGGAGGAAAGCGCCCGGCTGTTTTACGTCGCGGCGACGCGCGCCCGGGACGCGCTGATCCTCTGCGGAGTCGTCTCCGAGGGCAGGGACGGTACGAGAAGCGTAAAAAAGGAGAGCTGGCTGGAGTGGACGCTCGACTGGCTGGCGGAGGAGCGGAACTGCGATCGGTTCGACCTGGAGGGTCCCCCGTTCGTCCGGGCGGAAGCGGATGAAGAAAGCGACGATAAAGCGGGCACGCAAACCGGACAGGCGCAGTCCGGAAACGGACGTTCCGACGCCTGCGGTGAAGTGACCCGTGCGCTGCCGGACACCGAGTTTTCGAGTCAGAGGCCTGCGAATCAAAAACTTGTTTTGCCGGGGACGGACGGGATCGTGCTGTCGAATTTTTCGGCGACGTCCTGGGCCCTGTTCGAGTGGTGCCCCTTCGCCTGGCGTCGACGCCACCGCCAGGGGCTGGATCTGCGGTGGGAGGTTCCTGACGCTGACGGACCCGAGAGGTCCGGCGGCGTCGGAGGTTCTCTGCTGGGGACTCTGGCGCACTGGATTCTGGCGGAGTGGGACATGGCCCCGGAGTCGCTCGATCGGTGGCTGAACGACCCGGCGGTCGCCCTTCGCCTTCCGACGACCCTGCGCGATACATGGAGAGACGCGCGGAACAGGGAGGCCCTGCGGTCCTGGTTCGGCGATCTGACGCGGTCCGACGAAGGGCGGCTCGTGACGCGGGCGGCGCGGGACGGCGTCCTTCGAAAGGAGGCCGCGTTCTGCGTGTCCATTGGCGGCCTCGACCTCGTCGGGGCGATCGACGCGCTGTGGTGCGGAACGGACGGTCGATGGCGCGTCCGGGACTACAAGATCACGCTGTCGGACAATGCGCCGGGAGAGCTTTATCACGCGCAGCTCGGCTTTTACGCGCTGATCGTGAAACTTCTGACGGAGAGGCAGGGCCTTCCATTCGAGAGCGTCGATGTGGGGCTCGTCTTTTTGCGCGAGGGCGGACGTCTCGGCGACACCCGCCGGTTTTCCGCGGACGACGACTGGACAACGATGGAGGCGCAAATTCGCGCGGCGGCGGAAAACGCGGCGCGGGGCCCCTGGATCCCGAGGCGTGAACACTGCCGCCTCTGCCCGTGGAAAAAGGGATGCGAAAAGAGGCGGCGTTGAGAACGGATGTCGATGCACCGCGTTCGGTCCATGCCGCCGGAGACCGAATCCTCTGAGCGCCGCCGGGATATTCTCAAACAGGATGTGCGGTGGTATGCTGTCTTTGCGTAATGTCACAGTATGAAGGTGGAGGTCGATCGTGCCTTTTCCGTTGTACCGGCTCCGGGCCGGGCAGATAATAAAAATCGACGGTGTTGCCCATACGGTTGAGAAGATGGTCGAGTTCCGCCAGGGTTCCTTCCGGTGGAAGGAATACGCGTTGGAGGGGGAGCGGGGGAAACGATCCTGGCTTTCCGTCGAGCGGGATGAGACGATTCGCGTCTCCTCGCTGTTTCACTCGATCGATGCCCGCTTTTCCCCGGACGAAAAAATCGTCCATGAGGGGCGGGAGTACGTCCGTTACGATTCTGGGCTCGCTGAGGTTCGGGATTTTTTTGGGGGAACGGCGCGGGTCGGGGACCTTGTCGAGTTTGACGAGTACCGTGATAAAACAGCCCTGTTGCTGAGTCGGGAGGTCTGGCCGGACAGGGTGGAGTACAGCGCGGGGGTCGAGATCCCGTGGGGTCGGATCGTGGTGAAGGAGCTTTCGGAAGGGGCGCCGTTCAGGAGCGCCGGGGACGCGTTCGAGAAACCTTCTGAAACTGAAAAAAACTCCGAAGTTGAAGGCCTTTCCGGGATTAAAGGCTCTTCCGGGACGAAGGGCTTCTCCGGAATTGAAGGAGCCCCCGACTCTGGGGAAATTTCCGGCGCTTTGCCGGTGTCTTACGAGAAACTGTCCTCTCTGCCGCTTGGCCAGGAGCTTCAAATCGGCGGCACGACGTACTGTGTCGTGGGATACGTGCGCTATCGGCAGGGTCTTTTTACCTGGACAGAGTATGAACTCGAATCGTCATCCGGCCCAAACGATCATGTGTGGCTTTCCGTCGAGCGCGACGGACCGGGCCCGGACGACGGGGGCCTGCTGAGCCTTCACAGCTCCATCCCCTTTTCGAGCGTCAGGCTGCAGGGCCGGGACACCGCCGCGTATTCCGGCGCCACTTATCAGCGCGTCGGGAGCGGAAGCGCAAACGTGGTCGAGTACCGGGGCAATGGCGATTACGATTCCAACGAGTCGTTCACCTTTACCGAGTACCGCTCGGAGGCGGGGGAAATCCTGACCTGCGAGTACTGGAGCGACGAGAAGGAGGCGTCTCTCGGCAGGGAATTGCCCGCAGCGGACGTTCGCGTGCTCGCCTCGCGCAGACGCGTCCATGCTCCGAATCACATGAGGGGGCTTGTCGGGATCCTTATCTTTCTGGCCCTGATCTTCATAGAGTTCGTTTTGCCCCGCATCAACATGACTCCCCGCATAGAAAGACAGCTTGCCTCGGACTCCCGCTTCGCCCACGCCACCTCCGTCACGCTCTCGGGCAACAGAAGAGGGCAGGTGTACTCCACCTCGCTTTCGCCGGACGAGGCGTGCCGCGCCATCATCGACATGGACCCGGATCGCGTTCAGTACGTGACGACGCCTCAACCCGGAACGGACTCGGAACAGGTTGAGAGCGGGGGCAGTGAACGCGACGAACGTCTGCTGCAGACCACCCGCGAGACCGTCATGATCTACGAGTCCGAGGACGGGACGACCTGCGTTCAGGTCAGCCCCACCGGCGTGGACGCGGGACGCTACACCGTCCATCGCTCGCGCTTTCCCATGAGGGCGCGCAGTCTGTACCGCAACAGCCGCACGTGGTACGAACGATCCGGCCGCGCCCCGGACGCCCGGTCGGCTTACGCGATCGACGCGAGCGGATATTCTTCCACCGTCACGAGTGCGCGGCAGGCCAGCGCCGCCCGGCGCTCCTCCGGCGGAGGACGCAGTTTCGGAAAGTAACGTAAAATTGTTTTCAGACGAAGCGCGAGGTCTGGGGCAAAGCCCCAAAGATTGGTCGCGTTCATTCTTAAGTTGTGGACATTGATAATGCAGGGTTTAATTTTCAACAGAGTTTATTTAATTTGAAAGGTGTGAATCATATTGGCGTTGGAGGCGTTTTTGTACGGCATACTCTCGATCTGCCTGCTGATTGCGGGTTTTTTTGTGCTGGATTTTGTCATCCCCTGCGACTTTTTCAAAGAGATCTTCGAGGAGAAGAACCCGGCTGTCGGCGTTCTGGTCGCCGGGCTCTTCATCGCTATGGGCGTCATCATCCGCTCGGCCGTCGTGGGGAGGTAGCACCATGTGGGAGAATCCCGGATGGGAAAGGCTTGGAGAGGGGGTAGCGTCCACCCTGATTTACGCGGGCGTCGGGCTCGCTCTGTTCGTCATCGGCTATCTTCTGCTCGCGTTTCTGCTGCGCCGGTACGATCTGAATCGGCATCTCGACGAACATAACACGGCGGTGGGCTTCGCTCTGGCGGGCTTTTTCATCGCCATCGCGCTGGTCGTGAGCGGAGCCATTCAGTGAAGCGCGGAGCTGCGCGATAATGCGCGGAGCCAGTAAATAATGCCGAAAAAGCAGTTCAAGACTGGCTTTTTGCTGTTTTCCACACTTGTCATTTCGATCTGCTCCGTCGTGTACGAGCTGATCATCGGCAGTCTCAGCTCTTACCTGTTGGGCGACAGCGTGTTGCAGTTTTCGCAGACCATCGGGCTGTACCTCTTCGCGATGGGGCTCGGCTCTTATTCCTCGAAGCGCGTTCTGCGCGACCTGTTCGACGCGTTCGTCGCGATCGAGATCGCGGTGGGTTTTGCCGGCGGTTTTTCCAGTATGCTGTTGTTCCTGTGCTACGTTTACAGCAACGCCTACCCGTTGCTCATGTACATGCTGGTGCTGCTGATCGGTTTTCTGGCGGGCCTGGAGATTCCCCTGCTCGTCCGCATCTTCGAACGGAACCGTCAGAGCCTGCGCGACGGGCTGGCCAACCTCTTCGCGTTCGATTATCTGGGGGGTCTGTTCGGCTCGCTTCTGTTCCCGCTGATCCTGCTTCCCTCCCTCGGGTACGTGACGGTGGCCTTTTTCACCGGTGTGCTCAACTTCGCGGTCGCCGCGCTGATCATTTTCCGCTACAGAGAACACATCGTCCGCTTTCGGACGCTGCGCGCCGCCGCCTGCTTCGGGCTTGCCCTGCTGGGGGCTTTCACGTTCGCCGGGGACGCCCTCACGAAGAACCTCGAGGGCGGACTCTACCGGGACCAGGTCGTTCTGAGCCGTCAGACGCGCTGCCAGAAGGTCGTGCTCACGCGGCACAGGGACGATCTGCGCCTCTTCATCGACGGAAACGTGCAGTTCTCCTCGCTGGACGAATATCGCTACCACGAGGCGCTGGTCCACGTGCCTATGGCTGCGCGCCCGGACGCCTCCCGTGTGCTGCTGCTGGGCGCGGGCGACGGCCTGGCCGCCCGTGAACTGCTGAAGTATCCAAGCGTTCGGGAGATTACGCTCGTGGACGTCGACGAGGCGCTCGTCGAGCTGTGCCGCCTGGACCCGCGCATCGTGGCGCTGAACCGGGGAGCGCTGGACGATGACCGGGTCCGCCTCGTATTCGAGGACGCGTTTCTGTTTTTGCGCCGCAACCGCGAACCCTACGACCTGATCCTCATCGATCTGCCCGACCCGAACAACGAGGCGCTGAACAAGCTCTACACGAGCGCGTTTTACGGGATGGTGCGGCGGAACCTCACGCCAGAGGGCGTCATGGTGACGCAATCGACGAGTCCCTGGTACACCCGCGACGCCTTCTGGTGTATTCACAAAACCCTGGCGGAGGAGTTCCCCGTTGTGCTGCCCTACCACCTGTACGTGCCGTCCTTCGGCGACTGGGGCTTCAACCTCGCGTCGTCGTCGAACCTCTCTTTCAACCTGACGACGCTGCCGCTGTCCTGGCTGAATCGCGAAAATTTTGACGCGCTGTTCGCCTTCGCGAACGACGAACGCGGCAGCGGAACAAAACTTGCCGTCAACACGCTCCTGCGCCCCAGCCTGTTGCAGTATTACACGAATGACACCCTGGACTGGTGACGGGCAACCCCGGCGACATCTCGAACGACAGGCTGAAACCCAGGCTGTTGACAGAAAGGGAAGTGGCGGTTATACTCTCCACTGTGTTTGAGGGCGGATAGTTCAGCGGTAGAACACCTGCCTTACACGCAGGGGGTCACAGGTTCGAACCCTGTTTCGCCCACCAGAAAAAATGCGGGGTCGTAGCTCAGTTGGTTAGAGTGTCGGCCTGTCACGCCGAAGGTCGCGAGTTCGAGTCTCGTCGGCCCCGCCATTTGAAAAAACTGTGAAAGAGGCGGGATAGCTCAGATGGTAGAGCAGCGGACTGAAAATCCGCGTGTCCCCAGTTCGATTCTGGGTCCCGCCACCATGAGTAATAGTACGAAAGCGGAAGTAGCTCAGGGGTAGAGCACAACCTTGCCAAGGTTGGGGTCGCGGGTCCAAATCCCGTCTTCCGCTCCAAGTAATACCAAGGGTTCAGGGGATTTTTCTTCTGAATCCTTTTTATTTTTTCCTCCATATTTCCTCCAAAAATTTTAAACCACGCTTTTTCCTCCTTCGACAAATCGAACGTTTGCCTTTGGCACGCTCTTAACCTCCTGACCCGTTTAC
>JAITPZ010000251.1 GCA_031289165.1 Synergistaceae bacterium | reverse complement strand
AGTACTCCTACTCCCGCTCTTGAGGAGGTGTACGCCAGAGCAAAATTGACCGCGACCGGAGCCACCGAACTTGCGGTTACCACGATCGTAGCACTTGCCAACAGCGTAGTCGCGTCAGGTACAGTTGTAGGATTCGCAAAGGAGGACATCGTCACGCTCTTTCCCTCGGGGGCTGCGGGATTTATGACCCACGGGGCCGACACGGTCTCATCGGTGGACAGCGGCGCTATTCGATAATCTACTGCATCAATGATACCGTTAACGTCGATATCCAGAGGGTAAAAGTTCACCGTTATCGAATTGCCCTGGCTCACCGTCATCATCGTTCCATCGGGAACCGGCAGGCCGTTGATCTCCATTCTCAACCCCAAGGGTATATACGCATCATCGGCCGCCGCCGCCTCTCTTATCCCCGCAAAACTGAACAAAGCCGCCAGCAGCGTCAAAACAACCGTCAATCTCTTCACCGTCAAACCCCTCCAAGTTAGTTTCTTTGAATTTCCGTTTCCGCAGGTCACGTTTGCCCAAAACCTTTATTGAACCCTGCTTCACCGAAACCGCTCAGGTGATTATATCATTCGAACTCCCGGGACGAAAGACTTGCGGATGAAGAGCGCCAATTTTCTCTCGTGTGATGCACTGAACAGGTGGATCCTGAATCGGCCGCATATGCGGAGCGTGTTTTCGCGTATGGCATATATCAGAATCGGAAGGGCGCCCGGCGTCACTCCTCCCCCAGATAGGCTCTCCGAATCAATGGGTCCTCGGCGAGTTCGGCGCAGGGGGCGCTTTTTATGATTTCGCCCGTCTGCAGGACGTAGCCGCGGTCGCCGATATCGAGAGCCAGCAGGGCGTTCTGCTCCACCAGCAACACCGTCACGCCCTCGTCGCGGATGCGCAGGATCGTGTCGAAAAGGGCGTCCGTCACGAGCGGCGCCAGGCCCAGCGAGGGCTCGTCCAGAAGCAGCACGGAGGGGCGGCCCATCAGCGCGCGGGAGACGGCCAGCATCTGTTGCTCTCCGCCGGAAAGCGTGCCCGACCGCTGGTCGATGCGCTCCTTCAGGACGGGATAAAGCTCGAAACACTTCTCCATGTCCAGGGCGATTCCGTCTCTGTCCGTTCGGCGCACCGCGCCCATGATCAGGTTTTCCCTGACGGACAGCGCGGTGAAAAGCCGCCGCCGTTCGGGGACCAGACAGACCCCCAGCGTCACGATCTCGTGCGCGCGCGCCGGAAGGGGCGCGCCGTTCAGCGCGATCGACCCGCCCGTGAGCGGCAGTACCCCGGCGATCGCCCACATCAGAGTGGATTTTCCCGCGCCGTTCGCGCCGACCACGCAGACGATTTCCCCCCTGTCGACGTGAAGGTCCGCGCCGTGCAGGGCGTGGATGCTGCCGTAGTGAACGTGGAGCCCCTTCACCTCCAGACAGCGCCCGGGAGGGTTTGCGCCGGGGTTCATGCGCTTCGCCCCCCCTCGCGCGTTTTTTGCGGCTCCTGTGTTTTTTGCTGTCTCCGCGCGTCTCGCGGGCGTCCGAGGTAGGCCGTGATGACGCGCTCGTCGTTTCGGACGTCCCGCGGCGTCCCCTCGGCCAGAAGAGCGCCGCGCTCCATGACGACGATGCGGGAACAGACGTCCATCACGAGGTCGATATGGTGCTCGATCAGGAGCACCGTCACGTCAAAAATTTCCCGCACCCTCACGATCGTCGCGGCCAGCTCCCGCGTCTCCGCGTCGTTCATCCCCGCCGCGGGTTCGTCCAGAAGCAGCAGGCGGGAGCGGGAGATATCCGGGGGGAAGCACGCCAGGGCGCGCGCGATCTCCAGACGGCGCTGCCGGCCGTAGGGCAGGGTCGAGGCCGTCCTCTCCGCGTCGTCCGCCACCCCCGTTTCGGCCATGATCCGCAGGGCCTCCGCCCGCGCGCGGGCCTCCTCCCCGCGAACGGCGGGGGTGCGGAAAAACGCGATGAACGGCCCGCAGGCTCCCCGCGCAAGCAGCGGAACCATGACGTTCTGCAGGCAGGTCATGCGGCCGAAGAGACGGATGTTCTGAAACGTCCGGGCCACCCCGGCGCGAACGATCCTGTCGGGACGCGCGCCCGTCAGGTCGGTCCCGTTCAGGCGAATCGAGCCCGCCGACGGACGGCAGACGCCCGTGATCAGGTTGAACACCGTCGTCTTTCCCGCCCCGTTGGGTCCGATCAGCCCCGTGATCTCCCCGCGCGCCGCATCGAACGACAATCCGTCGACGGCCCGGATCCCCCCGAAGGAACGGGAGAGATCCCGCACCTTCAGCAGGGGCGTCGGCACAATGGACTCCATCATGGAATCCTCCCGCGAAAGCGATCGAAACGGAACAGGCCGGTGAGCTCGCGATAGCCCAAAAGCCCCTGGGGGCGATAGATCATAATCAGAACCAGCAGCAGTCCGTAGGCCGGAAGGCGCCACATGTTGAGCGCGCGCAGCATCTCCGGCAGCGACGTGAACACGAACGCCACGATGACGGGGCCGGAGATGCTTCCCATCCCCCCGGCGATGACCGAGGCCAGCAGTTGGGTGGACTGCGTCAGCGTGAACATGACGGGCTGAATGAAGGCCAGGCGATGCGCCAGAAGCGCGCCTGACAGGCCGCACAGAACGGCGCTCACGAAGAGGGAGAGCAGGCGGGCCCGGAACAGGTCGATTCCGGCCATCTCCGCCGCGACCGGGTCCTCGCGTATCGCGACGAACATCGTTCCGAAGCGCGACTTCAGGAAATTGCGCGTCACGATGAGGCTGAACGCCAGGCCGCCGAGGATCCACGCGGGGCTGCTGAGGTTGTCCACCGAGAGCCCGCGCGCTCCGTTCGTGAGGGAAAGGTTTTCGAGGCAGACGCGCAGGGCCTCCCCGAAGCCGAGTATCGCTATGGCGAAGTAATCGCTTCGCAGCCGGGCGCGGAGCGTCGGAATGCCGATGACGAGGCTGGAAAGGCCCGCGGCGGCCATCCCGGCGGGCAGCGCCACAAAGAAGGGAACGTTCCAGTGATACGTCAGCACGCCTGAAGCGTAGGCCCCGATGCCGACAAAAGCCGCGTGCCCCAGAGAAAAAAGCCCCGTGAAGCCCGTGAATACCGACAGTCCCAGCACGGCGATCATATTGACGCAGGCCAGCAGGGCGACGTTTACCTCGTACATGTCACACTTTGTCCTCCGTTTCGTGTCCCATCAGGCCGTTGGGCAGCCAGATCAGGAGGGCGATCAGCATCGTGAAGCTGAACACGTCGCGCAGCACGCTGGACACGTACGTGGAGACCAGCGTCTCCAGAACGCCCAGAACCAGGCCGCCGATCAGCGCGCCGGGCAAACTCCCCAGCCCCCCGATCACCGCGGCGATGTAGGCCTTGTTCGTGACCCAGCCCATCGTGGGATAGACGAAGTACCTGATGCCCAGAAAAACCCCGGCGACTCCGGCGAACGCCCCGGCCAGAAAGAACACGACCGCGATCAGCCGGTCGGTGTTCACCCCCATCAGGGAGCACATCGTCATGTCGTTCACGCCGGCTCGAATCGCGATGCCCATTTTCGTCCGGGTGATGAAGAGGTGCAGCGCGAGAATCGCCCCGATGGACACCGCGAAGGCGAAGAGATCGAGCAGCGAGAGCGTGCTGCCCCCCACGCTGACGACCCGTCGCCCGAAGAACTCCGGAAAGGCGTAGAACCGCGACCCGATCGTCGCGTAAACCATATTTTCCAGAAAGACAGAGCAGCCCATGGCGCTGATCATCAGGTAGAGAGAGGGAGCCCTTCTCCGGCGCAGCGCGGCGTAGGCGACGCGCTCGTTGCAGACCGAAAGAATGCCCGCGCCGACGACGCTGCCCGCCGCCACGAGGCCCAGCCCCAGATGCAGCTTCGTCGCCAGCGCAAGCCCGATGTAGGCCCCCAGCATGATCACCGCGCCGTGCGCGAAGTTGCTGAAGGACAGCACGCTGAAAATAAGGGAGTATCCGACGGCCATCAGCGCGTAGATACCCCCGATGGAAAGCCCGGTTACGAGAGTCTGTAAAAACACTGAGTGATTCCCGTTACCGCTTTGGATTTTTTAAACTGTACATGGGTATGGACTTCATTCTCCCTGGTATTTTTCGACGAATACGAACGCCTTTTTCGCCACATCGACCTTCTGGATGACGGCGGGCTTGTTCAGGGGGTTGTGGTCGGCGGGGTCCACCGTCAGGGTTCCGCTGGTCACTTTGATGCCCTTCAGGTTCGCCAGCGCCTCGGCCAGTTTCGGGCCCTCGACCGATCCGGCGGCCTTCGCGGCCTCGACGATCATGATCAGGGCGTCCTGAGCCATGATCGGGTTCGGAAGCACGGGATCCGAGCCGAACTCCGTCCGGTACTCCGCCACAAATTCGCGGATGTCCGGGTCGTCCAGGTCGGCCAGGTTCACGAAGTACGACCCGTTCACCGCCTCGCCGCCCAGGTCGATCAGATCGGGGCTGCCCCAGTTGTCGGTGCCCAGCAGCACCGCGGCGATCCCGAGGTCCCGCGCCTGTTTGGCGGCCAGCGCGGCCTCCTTCTGGCTGGTGGGGATGAAGAGCACGTCGGGGGCGAGTTCCTTTATCTTGCCGAGCTGCGCGCGATAGTCCAGCTCCTCGGAGCGGAAGGCCTCTTTGGCCACGACCTGTCCGCCGCGGGCGGTGAAGGCGTCGTCAAAGTATTTGGAAAGCCACTGGCCGTAGTCCGAGCCCACGTCGTAGAGCACGGCCGCCTTCTTCGCGTTCAGCCTGTCCACGGCGAAGCGCGCCGCCACCGTTCCCTGAAACGGGTCGATGAAGCAGGGGCGGAAGGCGTAGGGTCGCACCTTTTCCGTCCTCTGGTCGATGGTCACGTAGGGGTTGGTCGCCGTGGTCACGATCATCGGAATCTGAGCGCGCTCCAGCACCGGAGCGGTCGCGATGGAGTTTCCGCTCTGCGCGGGTCCGATCACGGCGATGACTTTATCCCCGGCCAGCCTGCTGGCGACGTTGACCGACTCGACCGCGTCGGCGCGGTTGTCGTAGCGCACGATCTCGATCGGGCGGCCCAGAATTCCTCCAGCGGCGTTGAACTTCTTCACCAGCATGTCCACCGCGTTCGCCTCGGACTGTCCCCACATCGACGCCCCTCCCGTCAGAGAGACGGTGTGACCGATCCTGACCGCGTCCGCCGCCATTGCCGGCCCCCCGGAAAACAGAAACGCGAACAGGCAGGCAAACGCGAACATCGGACGAACGTATCTCATTCTTTTATTCATGAACTGCACTCTCCTTTTATGAGTAAAGATAGAAAATAAAGTCGAATTTCCACAATATGGAAGCAAAAAAGGTGAAGGATCAGGTCAGCAGTCTTTCCGGTATGACGTCGCCGATCAGCAGGTCCTCGTAGGTCTGACGCGTGACGATAAGGTCCGCCCACCCGTTGTGCGCGAGCGCCACCGCGGGACGAAGCAGCCGGTTGTAGCCGCTCGCCATCGAGAAGTTGTAGGCGCCCGTGTTGAATATCGCGAGGATATCGCCCCGTTCGACGGTCGGCAGCTCCGCCGACTCGACCAGGATATCCCCCGTCTCGCAGCACCTGCCGGCAATCACGACCTTTTCGGCGGGGGGCTCTCCGATTTTGTTCGCGAGAACCGCGTGGTACTGCGCCTGATACAGCGCCGGACGCGGATTGTCGGCCATGCCGCCGTCCACTCCGACGTAGGTGACATCGGAAAGGCGCTTTATCGTTTCCACGGTGTAGAGCGTGATCCCGGCCCTGGAGACGAGCCAGCGCCCGGGTTCGATCGTCACGTACGGGCGCGTCAGGCCCCGGGCCTCGCATTCTTCCGTCAGAACGCTCATCATGGCGTCGGTGAAGAGGCGAAGCGGCAGGTGCGGCTCGTCCGGAGATGCGGGTACGCCGAAACCGCCCCCCACGTTCAGCGTCCGGGTTTTGAAGCCGAGCTCTTTGTTCAGCCTTTCCATGCAGGCGGCAACCCGCCTCACCGCCTCGACGAAGGCGCCGTTCTCGAAAATCTGCGAGCCGATGTGAAAGTGAAAACCGGCCAGCGCGATGGACTTCGACGACATCGCAAACCGAACGGCCTCCGTCAGCAGGGAAGTCCCGTCGGGGCCTCCCTCGAGCGGCAGGCCAAACTTGCTCCCCGCCTGCCCCGTCACCAGGTAGGAATGGGTGTGCGGATCCACTCCCGGCGCGACGCGGAGCAGGATACGGGGACGCCCGCGCCTGTCGGAAGGCCGGCGCGCCTCGCCCGCGAGTCCGTCCAGAAGCTCCAGCTCCATGAGGCTGTCGACGATGATGTGCCCCACGCCCGAGGTCAGAGCGAGGTGAAGCTCCCGCTCCGATTTCACGTTGCCGTGCAGATTGGTTCGATACGGAGGAAAACCGGCCCGAAGCGCGGTGTACAGCTCTCCGCCGGATACCACGTCCAGCCCCAGGCCCTCCTGGTCCATGATCCACGCCATGCTCGTCGTCAGAAATGCCTTGCTGGCGTAACAGGCCCAGGTTCCCGCCCAGCGGCTCATGAAATCGGAACGAATTTCAGCGCAGCGCTCCCGAATGATCCCCTCGTCCAGGACGTAAAGGGGCGTCTCCAGGGTACGCGCAAGTTCCACACAGTCCACTCCACCCCACGTAAGATGCGACATTGCAGATTTCCCTCCCCGATTGTTCCGGTGATTTAAAACTCAGGAGGCAGGGCCTGTTCGCCGCCCTGAGATCCCCCTGGCCCTGACTGTCGGCCTACTCTATGTTCTCGTTCATGGCGAGCATGCTGGCGAGTTCATCAGGAATGCGGAACTCGCCGAAGCTGTCCGAAACGTTTACCCGCATGGCCAGAAGCGCCTGCATCGTCGCCAGTTCCTGCAGCATGTGAGACCCTCGTTTGTCCGCCGCGATCAGGGAGTTCACGACCCGGAACGGCAACTCTCCCAGCGAGTCCATCCAGACGAGCAGCCGGCGCAGCAGCCTGTCGAGCAGGATCAGCCATCGCAGGAGCTGAGGCGCGGGTAGTATCGACAGCGAAAAAAGCAGATAGACGAACACGGCTTTCGAGAGCGTCTCCCTCGGGTAGAGCTCGCGCGGGATCGGCTTTGTGATGTAATGTTCGAGAAACGCGAAATCCTCGGGAGTGCGGCATTCCTCCAGCTTGGCCATGCAGGCCATCAGGGCGACCACCAGCGCCGGCACGACCACTTTGGATTCTCCGAGGCGCAGGCGAATATACTGCCACACCGTCTGCGAGCCGTTCAGCGGATAACTCAGGGCCTTCGACGTGAACGGAAGATATTGGTCCCTGAGCATACTGTCGATAAGCGATCTGTCGATCACGTTCGTGTAAGGGACGCCCGCGGGCACGACCGGAATCAGGCAAAGCGGGTACATGGGCTCATAGGGAGCGCTGTTGCGGCTCAAAATGCAGTCTCTGAAATTCGAAAGCAGGGACTGAAAGGGAATTTTTTCCGTGTTGTAAAGATAAAAACGAGCCCCCGGCGTGTACCCTTTCAGGAGCTTATAGGTGAAGTCGGTCTGCCCCGGAGCGTTGGTCGCCAGAGGGTTCGCGCCGTAATACAGGAGCTTTTTCATGATTTCCGGGTCGCGCGTACACATCATGGGCGTCGAGGCCCCGTATCCCTGGCTGTTATGGTCCGCCTCCGCGCCCATCTCGAGGAGACGCGTCACGGATTTCGGGAAACCGCACCGCGCCATTTCCATCAGAAACGTGTCGTGGCGCCCCTCTCCGAACGCGGCCGAATTGCAGTTCCAGCCGTTTTGGACCAGCTCCGTGATAACGCCCAGGAAAATCTGATCCTTCAAACCGTGAACCTCATGAGGCGCCCACTGCGTCACTCCAAATATCGGCAGCAGCCGATGCTCCGGCAGGTCCAGGAGTTCCAGCAGCAGATCGCGGGTCTCCATCATCTCCCGCGCCCGTATTATTCTGCCTCTGATGCCTTCGAAGTGCGGAACCGCATTCGCCACGAAAATCCCTCCGAAACGTGCTGAACGTGTCACACGTATTAACGTAAAAAAGACCGATTTACCCTCTTTTGCCCATTTCGGGCGTCTGGCCTGAAATCAGACCCTTATCGCTTTGCTTTCGTTTTCCGCGACCACCTTCGAGAATCGCGCGTAAACGGCGGCGATCCTGTCGACCCTGGCGCGCGCTTCCACCGGGTCGACCAGTCCGTCTATCATAGCGCAAAGCGATCTCCATTCAAAGTATCTGTTTTGGGCCCTCGGTTCGTCGCACCCGAAAATTTCACGGTTCATCATGGAGTCGTGCGGCATGTTGAACGCGTCCCTCGTGTGGCCGTAGTCAAAAAGGTAATGGATTTCCCTGAAGCCCGACCACGCCAGCGCCGCCGCGCACATGCAGCAGGGCTGATGGGTCGCGAGAAAAACGCAGTCGCCGGGGTCGGGATGTCCCTGCAGCTCGAAGAACAGTTTGATCGTATAGACCTCGCCGTGCCACAGGGGAGAAAACGCGGCGTGGTTGGTTTCGGCCACCACCAGAGAAAGGTCGGACCTGTGAAGCACAGCGGCGCCGAATATCCGGGACCCCGTCTCGACGCATTTCGCCGTGAGCGGCGCGATGTCGTTCTCGATTACGTCGAGCAGCCTGTGAAACAGTTTATCGTCGGACACAGTGCAACACCTCCCAAAATGGACTCCGCCATCCATAAGAATTATAGCTCAGGCGCGGAGGAGCCGTTTTAAAATCCGGAGACTGTTTCAGAATCGGGAGTGTTGCGAAGTCGGCGTTTCTTTTGCGTTCCCGGGGCGTCAGGCCTGCGTCTCCTGCGCGTTCCAGAGGGAGAAGTAGAGGCCGCCCCGGGCCAGGAGTTCCTCGTGGCTGCCCTCCTCCGCTATGCCGTCGTTGGTCAGAACCACGATTCGGTCAGCGTTGCGGACGGTCGAGAGGCGGTGCGCGACCACGAGCGTCGTGCGGCCCTGGCTGAGCAGGGTGAGCGTCTTCTGGATCTGAACCTCCGTGGCGTTGTCGAGGGCGCTTGTCGCCTCGTCGAGGATCAGGATGGGCGGATTTTTCAAAAGGACGCGCGCGATGGCGATGCGCTGCTTCTGTCCGCCGGAAAGCATCACGCCGCGCTCGCCCACGTAAGTTTCGCGGCCGGCGGGCAGGGTGCGGATGAACTCGTCGATCGACGCTCCCGCCGCGGCGGCATCGATCTCGTCGTCCGTGGCGTCCGCGTTGCCGTAGGCGATGTTGTCGCGGATCGAGCCGCTGAACAGGAATGTGTCCTGCTGGACGATCCCGATTTTGCGGCGCAGCGACAGGCGCGTGTAGCTGCGGATATCCACGCCGTCCAGGGTGATGCGCCCCGCGTCCGGCTCGTAAAAACGAGGCAGAAGGTGGCAGAGCGTCGACTTGCCGCCGCCCGACGGTCCCACGAGCGCCACCGTCTCGCCGCTTCGGATGTTCAGGCACAGGTCGGACAGGACGTTTCTGCCGCTGTCGTCGTCGTAGCTGAACGTGACGTGCTCGAACGCCACGTCGCCTCGCAGGCCGGTCAACTCCACCGCCCCCGGTTCGTCTCTTTCGGGCTCCGCCGTCATCAGCTCCTGAAGGCGCACGAAACCGGTCATTCCGTTTTGAAGCTGTTCCACAAAGTTGATCAGGCGTCTGATGGGTTCGATGAAAAGGCCGACGAACAGAAGGTAAGCGGCGAACTCGCCGGTGTTGATTCTGCCGTAGTAAGCGAAGAGTCCTCCCGATGAAAGCGCCACCAGAAGCAGCAGGTCCATGATGAACCCCGTTCCGGAAAAAAACGCCGCCATAGCGCGGTACTGCTGCCCCCGCGCGTGAGCGTAGGCCCTGTTGCCGTTCTGAAACTTGTCCAGCTCGTGCTCGGGGCTCTCGAACGCTCTGGAAACGCGAACGCCCTCGATGCTGTTCGCCAGGTCGGCGTTGACCGAACCGATCTCGACGCGCGTCTGCATGGAGGTCCTCGACAGCCTCCGGCGCATGGCGGTCGCGAAGGCGACCAGGAGCGGCACGAACGCGAAGATGATCAGGGTCAGCCTCACGTTCATGGTGCAGAGGACGATGAAGGATCCCGAGAACATCACGAGGGACAGAAAGAGATCCTCCGGCCCGTGGTGCGACATTTCGGCGATCTCGAAGGTGTCGTTGATGATGCGCGACATGAGGGCGCCCGTTTTTGTTTTGTCGAAGAAGGCGAACGGCAGGCGCTGCAGGTGGTTGAACGCGTCGCGGCGCATGTCCATCGTGATGAGAACACCCATCACATGCCCATAGTACTGGATGAAGTAGTTGAACCCGGCCCTGAGCACGTAGATGCAGAAAAGGGCGGCCATCCAGACCGCCAGAGTGGAGAGGCGTCTTTCCGGTATGTAGACGTTGATGATGTTGCGCGTAACGATGGGGTAAAACATGTTGCACACCGACGACAGAAACGCGCAGAGCATATCGGCGGCGAAAAGCCTCAGATGCGGGATATAGTAAGATGCGAACTTTCTGAGCAAACAAACGCTTCCTTTCCGAAAATTTCCGTTATGGCTGTTACGGCTGTATGATGCCCGGTCACGGCGTCAGGGACGCGCGCTGGAGTCCTTTTGAGAAAGAATGTCCGTCGCCTCCCGATGATCGAACTCCGTGGCGTATCGCAGCGCGGTCCAGCCGTCGTTGTCCCGGGCTTCCACGTCCGCGCTCGCCTCGATCAGGGTGACAAGGGCCTCGGCGCTGCCCTTTCGAGCCGCGGCCATCAGTGGAGTGAGTCCGTCCGCGTCCCGGGTGTTGGGGTCCGCCCCCGCGGTTACGAGAACATTGACGACGTTCCCCTCTCCGGACTCGGCGGCCATGAAGAGGGCCGTGATTCCATCGACGTTTGCCGCGTTGACGTCCGCGCCCGAGCGAATCAGCAGCGAAATGAAATCCGCGTGTCCCCGGTACGCCGCGGAGATCAGGGGCGTGTTTCCCTCCCTGTCGGGGATGTTGACGTCGGCGGATGCCTCGAGCAGCGCTTCGGCGATTTCGACGTCGCCGCTGACCGCGGTCCACATGAGCGCCGTCCAGCCCGCGTCATCCTCGGCGTCGACCTCGGCCCCCGCGCCGAGAATCGCGTTCAGCACCTCTCGCATTTTCCTGTGGGACGCCAGCATCAGGGGCGTCACCCCCTCGCCGTTGCCGGCGTTGACGTCGACCTCCGCCTCGATCAGGGTTTTCGTCATGTCCTCCCGCCCGGCGAGCACGGCGGACAAAAGCGGGGTCATATATCCGGACGCCTGAACGTTGACGTCGGCGGAAGCGGCG
>JAITPZ010000181.1 GCA_031289165.1 Synergistaceae bacterium | reverse complement strand
CGTCAAATGCCTGAGAACAACGACAATGCTGTCATCGTTTCAGGCATTTTTCATCACCTCGCAGTTTGTCTCGTATTTCGTGCGGTTTGTGAGCCATTTGTCCAGTTCGTCGATGGGATACCGGATACAGCGTTTCGTGTCGCGCGTAAATTTCGGCCCGCGCGTATGGCCGCCGATCCCGCCGTAGAGCCGGCATTTTTTCAGAAAAGACCTTGAATGCCCGATGTAAATGGCGGCCTCTGCTTCCGTCAGTTCTTTCGTCACCAGAGCGAACGACACGCGTTTGGGCTTCTTGCCGTCTCCGAGCAGTTTGACGTTGATCTCGGAAACGAACGCCTCCAGCTCGGCTTTGTCGCTTGTGACCGGAATTTCACCGACGATCCGAAGGCGTCCACGCTCGACGAATACCCGCACCGCGCTCTCCGCTGAAATCAATGGTGTATGATCGGACTGTTCCTGCGCCGATTTCGGCATAAGAATCGCCTCCCGTAATAAATATTTGCTACGCGAGAGTTATAAGAGCGGCCGGGCGACGCGTTGATAAAAAATACGAGTTCCTACGAATCTTGGAGAGTTCTTGCGGGAGAAAAAAGCGCGTTCGGGCAGCTCCATAAGAGGCATTTAACCAGGCGCCGCAGGGTTTTATATGATGTTCTGGAGGAAAAACAGGAGGAAAAATCGCTCTCACAGCCAGTGAGGGGCAAAAGTCTCACGGGCCGTGAGAGTTAGCGGAACAAATACGGAACAAGCTGTCCCATTTTTCCGCTTCGAAAGGGCGGAACAGTGGAGGTTTTTTGAGGGAGTAAAAATTGAGTAAACGGATCGAGGGGTTCAAAGCAGGGCAAGGGCAGCCGGTGGGTTTGTCGAAGGAGGAAAAAATGGAGTCTAAAATTTTTGGAGGAAATATGGAGGAAAAAAATTTGAAAAGGGCTCAGTGGGAATCCCCTGAGCCCTTGCTATTAGCTGGTGGGTGATAGAGGAATTGAACCTCTGACCTCTTCCGTGTCAAGGATTTGTAACTATGTTCCTTATGGAATATTAAGGAACATTCATATCAGATAAATCAGCTTATAATCACATTCTATAACATTTTTATCATTTTGTCTATTGACCCTTGAGAGTCGTATTTTTATAATACGTGGAGTAAATATGGAGTAAAAACTTTTTCGACCGCAAAAGGAGGTTTTTTATATGCAAACCAAGCTGACCCAGACCGTCGTCCAAAACGCCAAACCCACCGAAAAATTATATTGGATGCGAGACACTCTTGTGAACGGATTCGTGATGTCCGTCAGTTATGGAGGAAAGAAAACATACTGCGTCGATTTCAGACGCCCAAACGGGAAGAGAGCGACGTATAAAATCGGCGACGCCACTCGATACACTGTCGCTGAAGCGCGGGAGGCCGCACAACAATTTCTCTCGTCTATTGAAAAAGGAGAAGACCCCACCGCTCAAAAAAAGAAGCTCACCCTCGGCGAGTTCATCAAGAATATTTACGAGCGTTGGGTTTTGGAATACAGAAAATCCGGCGATTCCACAGTCCATATGCTCGAATCCAACTTCAAAACCTTGGCTGACACTCCTTTGGATGAGATTACAATTGCTCAGGTCGATCAGTGGCGGAGCAAAAAGAAAAAAGATGGGTTGAAAACGTCCAGCATCAATAGATATATAACCGCATTGACGGCAGCGATAAACTGGGCGGTCAAACGGAATCTCATTGAGACTAACCCCATTGCAAAGTTGGAACACCTTGCGGAAACCGATACGGTCAAGAAAGTCCGTTATCTTACGAAAGATGAAAGAGAACGACTCATGGCCTCCCTTGACGAGCGTGAGAAAGATATCAGAGAGGGACGTGAGAGCCATAACATATGGCTGGAGGAAAGAGAACGAGGAGCAAGACCCCAGATAAAGGACGGTGATTTTGCCGATCATTTGAAACCTCTGGTGCTGTTGAGCCTGTCCACGGGAATCAGGCGCAATTCTCTGCTGTCGCTCGAATGGGGCGACGTGAATTTTGACGACAAAACGATAATGGTTCGGGCTGCCACTGCAAAGTCTGGCGAGCAATATTACGTCCACATGAACAAAACCACTTTTGACACGCTTTCCCGTTGGCGAAATCAATCGAAACGAACCGCGCCGGGCAGCCTCATATTTCCCTCACCTAAAACGGGAAAGAAGATGGGAGATTGCAGATCCTCCTGGGAAAATCTCATGAAAATGGCTAAGACCGAAAATTTCAGATGGCATGACATGCGGCACGATTTTGCTTCACAACTCGTAATGAGGGGCGTAGACTTGAATACCGTCCGAGAATTGATGGGGCACGCCGACCTGAAGATGACGCTTCGGTACGCGCATCTTGCTCCTAACGTAAAAATGAAGGCTGTTGAAATGCTGGATGATGAGGATTCGTGATATTAAACCGCCGACGCGAAACATTCAGCCAGGTCGGCGATTTTATGTTGATTATCATGCGTTTCATCCCCTTGAAATTTGTCCGAAAAACTTATAATATATCAGACGGAGGGATGCTTAATGTCCAGTTCCAGCGTTACCGCGCTGATAAGCAAACGCATACACGACATACCGCTTGGGAAACCTTTTCTAACAAAGGACTTCCTTGACCTTGGAGACCGCGCAGCAGTGGACAAAGCCCTTGGCCGGATGGTTGATAAGGGCTTGCTTGTGCGTCTTGCGAGAGGCATATACACAAAACCTAAAAGCGGGGTATACGTGAAACAGGTGAAACCTTCCCCCGAAGCGGTCGCCCGAGCTGTCGTGGAATCCAACGATTCCGACATCGCTTACGACGGAGCAAAGGCGCTCCAACTGCTTGGTTTGACTACTCAGGAGCCCGTGCAGCCAATTTTCGTCACAAATGGCCCCAGCCGGAATTTCAAGTATGGAAACTTTCAAATTCGATTGAAGCATGTGCGGCGGATGCCCATCGGATTGAATGGGCGTGCCGCGCTCGCGTACTCGGCGTTTCTATATTTGGGCAAAGACCAGGCTACATCCGAGATGTTGAGTGGCGTATTGACGCGGTTCTCCCCGGAAGAACTGCAATCGTTGATGGACGCGCGAAAAAGCATGCCTTCGTGGTTTTCGTCGCTGCTCCGAAAAGTTGGGACGCGAACCTCATGACGAAGTTCATCGACCTTGATCGGGAAGTCCAAAACGAGGTCATTACGGAAGCGTCTCATCAGCTTGGAACATTTCTTCCCGAGATTCTTGAAAAGGACGTTTGGGTCTGCCATGTCCTGGATGTCCTTTTCACGCTTCAGGGAACCCCGTCCCTGGCGTTTCGTGGAGGAACGTCTCTGTCGAAAGCCTATAACGCTATTGACCGTTTCTCTGAGGACATCGATATCACGATCAGTCATGATGAAATATTGCCTGAGATAAAAAGTATCGCCGGATTATCGAAGAAAAAACAGAAAAATATGCTCGAACATGAATTGAAAGATAAGGTCATTCAGGTTCTGCATGAAGTCTTTTACCCCAAATTGTCAGAGTCACTTGGAGCGTTCGGAACTATCGACTTTGATGATTATGACAAAACAGGGACGACGATCCGCTTTACCTATCAATCCTGCCTGGAAGGCATTGAATCATTCAGCCCGAACCTGAAAAGAAACGTGCGCCTGGAGTTTGGCGGCAGGAGCAGCATGGAACCCAACAGTGCCATGACGATAACTACCTACGCGTCAGAGATTTTCCCTCAGATTTTCTTTCCAGAACCTAACGTGACCGTCGTAAGCGGAAGCAGGACATTCTGGGATAAAGTCACGTTGATACACTGCAAAATCACTCGCCGTGAAAATTCCAGGCTGGACAGCACGGAACGCCAATCCCGTCACTGGTATGACCTTTTCCGCCTTCTGGATCATCAAACAGGCCGTGACGCGCTGACGAAGGATCTCCACCTTTTTGAAGAGGTCGTAAACTACAAGGACTTGTTCTTTCATGACAACCCCGCGAAAATTCGCGATTGCCTGAGCGGTTCACTGAGACTTGCCCCACATGGCGAATTGCTCGATAAATTGGAGAACGACTACAACGCAATGAAACGGAATGGTCTATTCTATAATTCGCCTCCGTCATTTAACGAAATTACTGATCGTCTGCGCGACTTTGAAAAAGAAGTCAATGGTCTGATGAGTTTATAATGCGAATATCCTTGCGGGAATATGGGCGTACGGTTCGATGCTACCGCTCGAATAGGGCGACGTGAATTTTGACGACAAAACGAACCGAAGCGGCGGGAAAGGAGCAGGGACTGGGGCAGATAAAGGTTCCCTGTTATCCCCAAAACCCCAGTGTTTGCGTATTTTGTTTCATGAAATTCAGATTTTTTGATTGCTTCCAGGTTTTTTGAGTTTCGCGTACTCGCTTGGCGTTACGCCATAGGTATTTTTGAAAATAGCCGCAAAGTGACCAGGATGCTTATAACCTACGCCTCGCGCGATAGAGTAAAGCGGTTCGTCGCTGTTTTCCATTTTACGCAATGCCTCAGCCATACGCGCCTTTTGGGAATAATCGTGAATCGTACAGCCGTAAACTGCTTTAAAGTCGCTATGCAGCTTTGCCTCGCTGGCGTGTACCAATCTGGCCAATTCCGCCATTGTGGGGGGGGCTGAAATTTGAGCTTCAATTGCATCCCTGACGCAATCCAAGGCTATGATATCGGCAGATGAGAGGTATTTTGATTTTCCTTTTTGCCTGTTTTTCGCGGATTCTGCGTATGTGAGCAAATATATAATTTCTGCTATCTTGTTTTTATAGTATGCCTCGTGGGCGACTTCTCTCTCCACGGCGCGTTTTATCTGCCCAAAAACCAGCCTGAGTTCAGGATCATGGGCAGTTGTTCCTAAAGATATGTCCGGATTTCCTGGATCGGGGGAAACTTGCGGAAATATATCGGGCTGCAACGATCTGTAAAAATCTTCATCGATTATGATCCTGATTCCCTGAAAGGGGATGTTCGGCGGAAAAACAAGTTCACCGTTGGCCTCGTCTCCCCTATTGACGCTTACGCCGGTTTCAATCAAAATTTCAGCGCCCCCATACTCTTTGTAGACTGCGCCGATGGAATCGAGGCACATTATCTCCACAAACTTCCCCGGCGTGAAATGACGCTTTACCGAAGAACATCTAAATCGAAAATCTATGTCCTCTATAAAAAAACTGCCTTTGAATGAGATTTGTTTGATATAACCGACTAAGTCATCTTCATGATCACGAAAGGCGCCCAAAAGAGAGAAAATATCTTCCATATCGACGTTCAATGAGAATACCTCCTGAATCTGCTAATTTTCAATAAGAACCTGTCAAAAAAATTATTTTTCTCTACTATCATCTTGCCAATCTGTGCCCATCATAATAGCATAAAGTTTGATTTATATAACAAGAACTTTGATTGAGCAAAGGCGGTGATCTGTTTTGTATATGTGATGTTTGAGCTTTGAAATTATGATGAGAGGAGGTCATGGCGGAAAATTTGACCTAAGACGCTGGGAACGGATGTTATATTTTGTTTTAACGATGACAGGAGAGTGAAAAAATGCGTTTGAGAAAATTTTTTATTTTGGTTTCTGTTTTCCTCTTTGGGTTCACGCTTATGGCAGGTCAACCCGCCGAAGCGCATTACCTTTCAGTAATAACGAATTCATCAACAGCCGTGGTGGGAGAATCCTACCAGGTGAATCTTTCCTTCACGCACGTATTGCCTACAACGGCGGAATTGGGGCCGGAAGCCCTCCGTGATCTAGAACCGGATTTTGGTGCGAAATACTTCTACAAAGAAGGAGCACCCACAATATTTCCGGCATTCAGCGAAGGCGAAAAGATGTATTCGTCATCGGCACCTGTGAAGCAGACAGGCACTGTGCTGCTGTCCACAAGCTGCAGCATGGAAATGTTTGGGAAAGCCTTTTCAAAGCAGATTTTGAACGCGGAAAGCGATGGATGGTCCAAACACGCGGTTGGAGAGGATATGGAGATCGTCCCCCTGAGCGATATCGCCGATGCCAGAGTGGGGGATACGATAAAATTCAAAGTTCTCTTGAATGACGAGCCTCTTGCGGGAGCAAGGGTAGAGTGGGCCGACCCCGCCTCTGCGGTGTACTATGATGAGGAAGAAGACGGGTACTCCAATCTTCAGTATCTGCCTGATCCGACTGATAACGATGGCATTTTCAGCTACACCATAACTCACGCCGGCCTCAACGCGCTCGCAATTGAAAATGAAGACGCGGCTACCAGCTGCTCATTGATATTCGACGCAAAGGACGCCGCTGGCGGCAGCGGCGGCGGATGCAACGCTGGATTCGGCGCCTCAGCCCTGATATGCTTGCCGGCCTTCTTAGCCTTCTTTGTGAGGAAGAAACGCGGATAGAGTTTAGGCAATCATAGGAAGCGCTGATTGTATTGGGATCCCAAAGGGCCGCCGTTTTTAAGGGTCTTTGGCGGAGCCGCAGAGAGCCAATCAGCGCTTTCTTGATTTTTCACAAGGGACATCATACGGAGGAGAAGTTTGGACGCCAAAACACTTGTCAAACAGATCAAAGCGAAAAACCACACATCGAATTTTTATATGTTCGTCAGTGTGCTGTCTGGCGCCGGAAGCGCCCTGCTGACAGTCCTTCTCCTGAGCTTGTCGTTTCGCGGAAGCGTCACCCGGTGGCAAATCCTGCGGATCGGCGCGGGTATTGCCGTTTTGCAAATCTCAAAAGCGGTTTTTTACGCCGTCGGACTGTGGAAGGCACACCACAGCGCATACAAGTCATTGACTGACTTGCGGCTCGATATCATAAACCATTTGAAGAAGCTGCCGTTGGGCTTTTTCCAAAAACGCATGACGGGCGACCTGATGAATATTGTCAATCATGACGTGGAGCAAATCGAGATTTACCTTGCCCACGCTCAGCCGGAAATCATTGCCACTACCCTTGCCGCCGCCATTATCGCGATTATCATGTTCGCCGCAGACTGGCGGCTGGCGCTCTGTCTGCTTGTGCCGGTCGCCGCGACGCTTGGGTTGATGGCTCTCTCGTTTGTGCTTTGGCGCAAGATGATCGCGCGCTACAATCAGGCAACGAAAGAAATGGCGGAAAACCTCATGGAATATGCCTCCATCATGCCGGCGGTCAAAGCCTTCTCTAAGTCGGAGAACAAAAGCGAAACGCTGATTTCTTACATCAAAAATTATGTCAGGGTCATGCGCCGCATGATCATCAGCGTTTCTGTGCCGCAGGGCATTGTGATGACACTCTTGCAAACGGGCGTGTTCCTGGTGATCGTCTATGGGCTTTACCTGCTCTCCTGCGGCGGGCTTTCCGTCACTCGCTTTGTGCTGGGGCTGGTGCTGTCAATTGCTTTTTCGTCCGCCATGGTGAAATACATGGCCTACGAACACGCGGGCATACTGCTGAACCGCTCGGCGGCAAATATCGCGAGTATTTTGGGCGAAGAACCCGAGGGTGAATTTTCCGGCGCGTCGCTTGAAAATGGCGATATTGTCTTGAAAAATGTCACATTCAGCTACGACGGGCGCGAGAACGCGCTTGAAAACGTGAGCGTGACATTCCGGCAGGGCGAGGTCAGCGCGGTCGTCGGTGCCTCCGGTTCCGGCAAGTCCACGATTGCCAGCCTGATCATGGGTTTTTGGAAAACGGAGCATGGGAGCGTGACAATCGGAGGGAAAGACATCGCACACGCGAGCGAAACGGAACTGTCCAAGCTCATATCGATCGTCCAGCAGGAGAGTTTTCTGTTCAACACATCCATAGCGGACAACATCGCAATCGGCCGGCAGGGGGCGAACCGGGAGGAGATTGTGGACGCCGCGAAAGGGGCGTGTATTCACGACATGATCGCAGCCTTGCCGAAGGGATATGACACCAATGTGGGCGAGGCTGGGGCGAAGCTGTCGGGCGGCGAGAAACAGCGCATCGCCATCGCGCGCGTGATTCTGAAAAACGCGCCTGTAATCATATTGGACGAGGCTACGGCGGCAATTGACCCTTATAACGAACATTTGATTCAGGAAGCGATTACGAATCTTTCCCGCGGCAAAACGCTGATTGTCATCGCGCACCACTTGTCCGCCATCAGGGGTGCGGACAGGATTGTTGTCATGGACGGCGGCGGCGTTGCCGGAGTCGGGAAGCACGAGTATATATCCGAAAGCTGTCCGCTGTACGCAGAAATGCTTGCGGCGCAAGACATTGTGGATAATTGGGAAATAAAAGCAGATTTCGACAGTGGGGTTGCGTAAATGTTCAAGAAAATTCTTTCTTTCACGACCACAGCGGGAAAGATGTTTATTGTCACTGCGGCAATAAGCTTGACGGCTGGTGAGTTGCTTTGGGCCTATTTCATATATCTTGCCGTGAATGCTCTTTTCTCCGTAATGTCGAGGGGAACGGCGGATCTGGGGCGGCTGGCCGCCGTGGGCGTTATTCTGCTCCTGGCGAAGATCTTTTTTGCGATCCTCACGGATTTGACTAAGCACTACGCGGGCTTCGAAGCTGTAGAAAACGTGCGTGTACGCTTAATCCGCAAGCTTAAAAAATTGTCGCTCGGCTTTTTTACGCAAGAACGCTTGGGGGAACTCAGCACAGTGATTCACAAGGACGTGGACAGTCTGGAGAATATGGTCGGACATTTCCTGTGTGTCATGTGGAGCGACGCGGCGGTTGCCGTAATTGTGGGCGGATGGCTGTTCGCCAAAAGCCCGGCGCTGGGGTTTTGCATGATTTTGCTCCTGCCGTTTGCCGTAGTCAGCCTGCTCTCAGGTTTACGAAAAAGCGATGCGGCGCAGATGAGGACAAACGACGATTTAGCGGACATGGTTAGCCTGTTTGTCGAGTACGCCAAAGGTATCCCATTGACGAAAGCGTTTTCCGAAAACAGCGCGTTCGCCCGGAAGCTCGCGGGCAGCATTGAAAAATTCGGCTGGAGCAGCGCGAATCAAGCCAAAGTGATTGCCGGTTATACAGGACGCTTCGGTGTTTTCTTTGAGTTGTCCTCGGCGGTTATGCTCGTAGTTGGTGCGCTCCTTTTGCGCAACGGGACAGTCAGCGGAGAGGTGTTTTTGTACTTTGTCATCTTTTCAAGCGTTTTTTATAAACCATTTTCCAAAATGGAACTGTATTTTATGGAATTTGTGAAAATCAAGGACAGCTATCGCCGCGTGATGGAGGTTTTGCGGACGCCCTCCGTGCCCAATCCGCAAAATCCTCGGGACGCGAATGGATTCGACATCAGCTTTGAAAACGTCTTTTTCTCCTACGAACCTGCCGAGGGGGATGAGTTTTCTCTGCGGAACATCAGCTTCCATGTCCCGCGCGGGCATATGGCCGCGCTTGTCGGGCCGTCCGGCTCCGGCAAAACGACAGTCACGAATCTTTTGCTGAGATTTTGGGACACGCAATCCGGCAGCATCAAAGTCGGCGGCGTTGACATCCGCGACATGGATTATGACAATTTGCTAGATCGCATCAGCATTGTCATGCAGAATGTCTATCTCACTTCGGGCAGTATTTTGGACAATATCAAGATTGGCAGAAAAGACGCGACGCAGGAAGAAGTAATTGAGGCGTCGCGGCGCGCCCAAATCCATGACTTTATTGCCGGCTTGCCAAGTAGCTATGACACCATTGTTGGGGAAAATGGGGTAGGCTTGTCCGGAGGGCAGAAACAGCGCATTTCCATTGCCCGCGCGTTTTTAAAGGACGCGCCGATTGTCGTACTGGATGAGATTACCAGTAATGTCGATCCAGTGAACGAGATGAAAATTCAAAAGGCTGTTAGCGAATTGGCCAAGAGCCGCACTGTCCTTGTTATCGCGCATCATCTGCGCACGGTGCGAACCGCAGACCAGGTTTTTGTATTTGACAGGGGTGAAATTGCAGAGGACGGCAGGCACGAAGATTTGCTAACCAGAGGCGGCATCTACGCGCGATTGTGGCAGGCGCAGGAACAGGCGAAAGGCTGGAAACTCGTGTAAGAACATTCGATAGTGAAGACCGCAGGGACGAACGAGCTCTGACCCACTGAGCTTGGATGTTTACTGTGAAACTTCCATAGGGCGTTTCGGATAGCCTTGACAATACACGTCTTTCGTTTCGCGTTGATATACCGTGATGAGTATTGTGCAATGATATTTATTTTATGGCACAAACTTTTATTCTATTATTTTTCGTGTACTTGGTGTCGTGTTGTATGACACAGCAGAGAAATCAGAAGCCAAAGAGCCGAAAAATTAGTATAATGCCCTTGTAAATCAAGAAGGATGGTGCGTGGCTCATGAGCGAGAGCTGGATTGACCGGGGCTGGAAAGACGTAATCAAAGAACATCCGGCAATTGGCGGCAAATCGAACAAGGGAAAAAGGACTTCGGACTTGTGCATATCCATGCCACTCTTAAGCGGCGCCGAGTCGCGGGCAATCTTTTTGATTGAACAACAGCATTTATCCGAGATCTCGGATAAATGCTACACATCTATTTTACATTTAATAGGCATTCCACGTCAGCGGGGAGGGATCGATCCGGGAGCGTCCTGCTCAACAGGATCGCTCTTTTTACCAATGTCCTGGCTATTTGTATCCTGCATAATCAGGCGCAAGCATTTCTAAAAGAAATTCTCTCCCCTTTTTCTGAATAATTCCTCCTTGGAGAGAATGCGTATTTCATCGAACGACGAAACTTTTAACAAACTTTCGTGAAGCGTTTCCGCATAGGGAGCTATCATATGCCTGATTTTACGAATATGTGATCTATTTGGATAGTAGCCAGATCAAAAAAATCGCGTACCCCGCAAATTGACACGCTTTTCAAACTGCTGACGCCGATGGGCTACAAATTGACAATCGTGCCAAACGGCAACGCAGGGGAATTTGACACATATCCTTCACAAACGTAATAAACAGCGTCTGCACCGCTTCTGATTTTGGTGTAAACTTTGCTGTAAATACGACACAGGAAGGCGTGAGATAAACATGAAAAATAATTCGCAAATCACCGACGAGGAATGGGAGAAACTGCGTAACGCTCATTTCTCGACACAGGATTTTGTGGAAGCGCTGGAACTTTTCGACTCGATCCGGCACATCTCGGGGAACTCTGATTTTTCCGCTGATGTTTACGCCGATATTCAGAAAGTCAAAGAACTGGCCGGGAAGGTTTTCGCCGACGGGCAGCGCGACAACACAGGCGAGTTGTTTTTTGAAGCGGCCTCGCTCGACAGCATTATGCGGGACTTGGAGGACTGGATTGCGGATATCCGAGAGGCATTTACTGCGCTGAACAAAATCAGGCCGGAGAGCCTATCGGGCGTGGACGACGTCAGAACAAAGATGTAAAAGAGAGGCTTGTTACAGTCCCCACGCTTTTTTTCTCTCGTAGTATTTGTATTCCGCGATAAAGTGTGGCGCGATGTTAATACTGTGGTCGCGTTTGAGGATTTCAGACTGCTCCTTACCGAGTGTTATGCCATTGCGCTCCATTTCCAGGATAATGCCATAAATTTCTGTCGTGATCCGGTTAGTTGTCATCCATCATCACTCCATTTTCAATACGTGAAAGCGGCGCTACGACCGCCGGTTTTATATCAACAATTTCATTGAGCTTTTCTTGTTGATTTGGGATTTTCCAACCGCTTATACCCTCACTTCCCTCGTCGCGTTATAGAAGACGCGACAGTCTCCCTGCCTCCCCTCATCTGAATATATTGCGTGGCCCAAAACTGAATTTAGTTTGGCATAGATATCCAGATAGTGTTACTCCATTCAGGCGAGATTTATTCCTTTCGGACAGAAACTTTTCGATATTCCGATGGGG
>JAITPZ010000009.1 GCA_031289165.1 Synergistaceae bacterium | reverse complement strand
TTATAAAACTTATTCTGTGAGGTGTATAAGTATGAAAAAGGTTTTGTTTGCGGTTGTTCTTTTGGTTTTGGCGACGTGGCGCGTAGCGGGGGCCGAGGAGTTTTTCCCGCCGTTTTCCTCTCAGACCATTGAGGGCGAGACCATCACAAACGCCATTTTCGCCGAAAAAAAGCTGACGATGGTCAACATTTGGGCGACCTGGTGCGGTCCCTGCATTTCGGAGATGCCGGACTTGGGAGAACTGAGTCGTTCGATGCCTGAGGGAACTCAGTTGGTGGGTATTCTCGATGACTACACCACCGACGCCGTCACCAAAGCAAAAGAAATCGTGAACAGGACGAACGCGAATTTTCCCCATATCGTCGCCGTGCCCGCAATGTCCTCTTGGTTGTATACCGTCGACGCAATCCCCACGACTATTTTTGTGGACACGGAAGGTCGGATTGTCGGCAGTCGCCTGGTCGGGTCTCGCAGCGCCGCCGCCTATCGCGCGGCGCTCAACGCCCTCCTCGGCGAGGACGAGACTGAAAGCGCGATCGCGTTGCCCCTTGAGATCGCAGGCGGCAGCGTGACGGTGGACAAAACCACCGCGAAGGTGGGCGAAACCGTCACGTTCACCGTCATCCCGGACAGCGGTTATGAACTTGCCACGATTACGGCCCATAAAACGGGCGACGAGAGTACGGAGGTCCCGCTGTATTGTAGCGGTTACATCTGCGCGATGACCATGCCGGCCTACCCCGTGACCCTCTCCGTCTCCTTCTACAGAACAGAAAGCTCCGAGCACGCCATCACGCTGCCCGCCAGCGTCGCAGGAGGCAGTGTAACGACGGACAAAACCGCCGCGACGGCGGGTGAAACCGTCACGCTCACCATTATCCCGAACAGTGGCTACGAATTCGAGACGATCTGGGCTTACAAAACCGGCGACAGCGCCACGGAAGTCCCGCTGAACTGCACCGACAACATCTGCACGATGATCATGCCGACCTATCCCGTGACGGTCAGAGTCTCTTTCTACAGAACGGAAAGCGTCAGCTACGCCATCACGTTGCCCGTCTTTGTCACAGGTGGCAGAGTAACGACGAACAAAACCACCGCGACGACGGGTGAACCCGTCACGCTCACCGTCATTCCGAACAACGGTTACGAGCTTAACGTGATCCAAGCCTTCAAAACCGGCGACAGGAACACGGAGGTTCCCCTGTATTGCACCGACTACATCTGTGCGATGACTATGCCGCCCCACCCCGTGACGGTCACCGTTTCGTTCTACATAAAGAGAGGCTCCGACATCGATGACGCCGAAAGCGGTAAGGGCGGAGGCTGCTCCGTATCCGGCGTGGGCCTCTTCGCTCTCGCCGCGGGGGCTTTACTGAGGAAGGGGAAGCGGTAATTCCCGGGTTTTGAATTCGATGGGCATTGGACGGGCACAAAATTTTCTGTTGTTTGCGCGGTGGCGGTGAAAACGCGACACGTTGAGACGAACGCCGAAATATTACCATAAAAATCATTGGACAGGGGGAGGGGGAGGTGCTATACTCCGCTCCGGTTTGGTTTGAAATCGAAATGATAGCGTCCTTTAAATCCAGTCCGGAGAGGCTGGCAAGGCGATAAGATGTGACATGAGAGGTTCATGTGCTCCGTCGACTTGTATAAAGGACGACGGGGCACATTTTTTGTGCGTTTTTCTATTGTTCTGAACTTTAGCCACAAAATCAGGGGGGGTTCACATGAAGGAGAAGGCGAAGATCATGGACGCTCGCGCTATGGAGCGTGCGGTGTCCCGTATCGCTCACGAGATCATCGAGAAGAACAGAGGCGTCACGGATGTGGCGCTGATTGGTATTCAGCGCAGAGGTGTCCCGCTGGCCCGTCTGCTGGCGGAGAACATCGAAAAGGTCGAGGGCGTGAAGGCGCCGGTCGGGGTTCTGGACATCACCTTTTACCGCGACGATCTTTCCCTGATGAACGAACATCCCGTCCTGAACGGCACGGACATTCCGTTCGGCATCACGGGGCTCACGATCGTCCTGGTCGACGACGTGCTCTTCACGGGACGCACGGCCCGCGCCGCGCTGGACGCGCTGATGGACAGCGGCCGGCCCCGCGCCATCCAGTTCGCCGTGCTGGTCGACCGTGGGCACCGAGAGTTGCCCATCCGCGCCGACTTCGTGGGCAAGAACGTCCCGACGTCTCGCAGCGAGGTGATCGCCGTCCGTATCGCCCCGTTCGACGAACCCGACGAAGTCCTGCTGATGGACCTGGAGGGATGACAAGGGGTCATGGACCCGTAGAAACCTTGTTGATACTGGCCTCTGAACTATTCGATCTTTAGAGTTTCACTTTTTTATTTCAATCTCGAAAGGAGTTGTTATTTTGGCTCTGTCGCAAAAAGATCTGCTCGGGCTTCGGGGCGTCTCGGCCGCCGATATCACCGAGATACTGAACACGACCGAACTGATGAAGGTCATTCTGGATTCCAACAACAAAAAAACCCCTCACCTGCAGGGCAGGACCATTCTCACCGTTTTTTACGAAAACAGCACCCGCACCCGTCTTTCCTTCGAACTCGCCTCCAAATATATGGGGGGCGTCGCCGCCAACATGTCGGCCTCCGGCTCCAGCGTCGCCAAGGGCGAGTCTCTGGTGGACACGGCGCGCACGCTCGATCGCATGGCCAGCGACGTCCTCATTTTGCGCCATCCCATGACGGGGGCGCCGCACCTGATGGCGAAGCACGTCAAAGCCTCCGTCATCAACGCGGGCGACGGCACGAATGAACACCCCACTCAGGCGCTGCTCGACATGTTCACAATGAAGGAAAAGCTGGGAGGCATCTCCGGGCTCAAGGTGGCCATCGTCGGCGACGTCACCCACAGCCGCGTCGCGCGCTCGAACCTCTGGGGCCTCACGACGATGGGCGCGTCCGTCACCTTCGCCGGCCCGCCCACCCTGCTGCCGCCCGAACTCGCGGCGACGGGCTGTCGCGTGACCGAGTGCGTGGACGACGCCGTACGCGAGGCCGACGTCGTCATGGGACTGCGCATTCAGCTTGAGCGTCAGCAGAAGGGCCTTTTCCCCACGGTGCGGGAGTACCACAGGTATTTCGGCCTGACGCCCGAGCGCGTGGCTCTGGCCAAAAATGGCGCGCTCGTCATGCACCCCGGTCCCATGAACCGGGGCGTCGAAATTTCCTCGTTCGTCGCGGACGGGGAGCAGTCCGTGATCGACGAACAGGTGACCAACGGCGTGGCGGTGCGCATGGCGCTGCTTTTCCTTCTTACAAGACGGAATGGCTGAGGGGGGATACATAATATGAAAATTCTGATTAAAAATGGAACGCTCGTGACGCCGGACGGATTGCAAAAGGGAGATCTCCTGATAGAGGACGGAAAAATTGCCGCGATGGGGAATTCGGTCGACGGAAACGACGCGGAGGTTTACGACGCTACCGGACTTCTGGTCTCGCCCGGCCTGATCGACCTGCACTGTCATCTGCGCGAGCCCGGCTACGAGTATAAGGAGAACATCGCGTCGGGAACGCGAGCCGCAGCGCGCGGGGGGTTCACGACCGTTTGCTGCATGGCGAACACCAATCCCGTGAACGACACGGCCGCCGTCACGGAGCTCATCAGGAACAAGGCCCGAAGCGAGGGCGTCGTGCGCGTCTATCCCATCGGGGCCGCGACGAAGGGCCTGAAGGGCGAGGAGCTGACAGAGATGGGGGAACTGAAGGAGGCGGGGATCGTCGCGGTCTCCGACGACGGAAAATCCGTGGCCAACGCCGGACGGATGCGCCTGGCTCTGTGCTACGCCCGACACTTCGATCTGCCGGTCGTCACCCATCCCGAGGACCTGGACCTCGTGGGCGGAGGAGTCATGAACGAAGGGTACTGGTCCACCGTACTGGGGCTGCCCGGAGCGACGCGCGCGGCGGAGGAGTCCATCATCGCCCGCGACTGTATGCTGGCCGAGCTGGAGGGCGCGCACCTTCACGTGGCGCACGTCTCCACGGCGGGCGGCGCGGAGATCGTGCGGCAGTACAAAAAGCGCGGCGTGCGCGTCACCGCAGAAACGACGCCGCACTACCTCGGCGCGACCGACGCCTGGGTAGCAGGAGAGTCGGGCGTCTCGAAGGAGGGCGCGGGCGCTCCCAACCTGAGCGCCTACAACACCAGCACGCGCGTCAATCCCCCGCTGCGCACGGAGGGGGACGTGGAGGCACTGATCGAGGCGCTGAAGGACGGAACCATCGACTGCATCGCGACCGATCACGCGCCGCAGCACGTGGACGACAAAAACGTGGAGTATGCGGTCTCCGCGTCCGGCATATCGGGCTTCGAGACGGCGCTTGGGGTCTGCTGGACGGCCCTGGTGGTTCCCGGTCACCTGACGCCCGAACAACTGCTTCGCAAAATGACCGGCGACCCCGCGAAAATTTTCTCCCTGCCCGGCGGGACTCTGGAGGCCGGCAAGCCCGCTGACGTCACTCTGATCGACCCGGCTGCCGAGTGGACCGTCGATGTTTCCGATTTTTTGAGCAAGGGTAAAAACAGCCCCTTCCAGGGAAGGAAGCTCACCGGCAGGGTTGTCGCCACCTGGGTCGAGGGCCGGCGCGTCTGGAAAGGGGAGGGGGCGTGATGCGGATCGACTGCCTGATCGAGGCGATCGAGCGCACGGGAAATCCCACGGCTCTGGGCTTGGACACGCGGGTCGAGTTCCTGCCCCCCTCGCTGGCGGGTTTTCCGACGGGCCGAAGTGTCGGAAGCGTCAGAGACGAGGGCGATGCCGAGGCCGTGTGTTCCTCCATGTATGCCTTCAACTGCGCTCTGATCGACGCGCTCGCCGACATCGTGCCCTGCGTCAAGGCGCAGGTCGCCTGTTACGAGATGCTGGGCGTTCCCGGAGTGCGGCTTTTCCGGGACACCCTGCTTTACGCGCGGCAAAAGTGCATGATTACCATCGCCGACGTCAAGCGCAACGACATCGGTATAACGTCGGGGGCCTACGCAGCCGCCTACCTGGAGGAAAACTCTCCCCTCTCCGCGGACTTCATCACGGTCAACCCTTATCTGGGCACGGACGGCATGGCGCCCTTCCTGGACGCATGCGGGAAGAACGGCAGCGGAATTTTCGTCCTCGTGCGGACATCAAACCCCTCGGCCGGGGAGTTTCAGGATCTGATCGTTCAGGACGGAGAGGGAAAGGGCCGGCCTCTTTACGAACATGTGGGGCAAAAGGTCGCCGAATGGGGCGGGAATCTGACGGGGCGGCACGGTTACAGCTCGGTCGGGGCGGTCGTCGGGGCGACCTGTCCCGAGGAGGGAAAAAAGCTGCGCGCCCTTCTGCCCGGAACCTTTTTCCTGGTCCCCGGTTATGGCGCGCAGGGCGCGACGGCGCAGGATCTCGTCGGATGTTTCGACGGCCAGGGACGCGGAGCCGTGGTCAACGCATCCCGCAGCCTGCTCTGCGCTTATAAAAAGCGAAACACCGACGACTTCATCTCGGCCGCCCGCGACGAGGCCCTGCATATGAGGGAGGAGCTGCGCGCGGCAATCAAAAATCGACATGGCGTGTCCTGAAAAAATAAGAAAAATAATAATCGGGGCCAGGGAGTCCACGACTCCTCGCAAGGTTTGGGGCGGAGCCCCAATTTAAAAATTCGGGAGGTATCGGACATGCAGACGGAAGAGGCGCTTGAAATTTTTCGGCGGACCGGCGTGATGCAGGAGGGGCATTTTAAACTGACCTCGGGGCGTCACAGCGATCGTTACATGCAGTGCGCCCGGCTCTTTCAATATCCGGAGGACAGCGTCAGAGTCTGCGCGGATGTCGCCGCGGCATTTCGGAACAGAGGAGTGACCGTCGTCGCCGGCCCCGCCCTCGGCGGCATCATTATGGCCTACGAAGTCGCGCGCATCCTGGGTGTTCGCAACGTGTTCGCCGAGCGGGAAAACGGGACCATGACGCTGCGGCGCGGCTTCGACGTCTCGGCGGGCGAGCGGGCGCTCGTCGTCGAGGACGTCGTGACGACAGGGGGCTCCGTGAAAGAGGTCATCAAGTTTTTACGCGCCTGCGGCGCGGAGGTCGTCGGCGTCGCCTCCGTCGTCGATCGCTCGAACGGCAGCGTTGACTTCGGGGTTATGAATGGGGGTTCGCAAATTCCCTTTCACGCCGTCGCCACAATGAGCGTGGAGTCCTGGGAGGCCGACGCGTGCCCCCTCTGCCGCCAGGGCCTGCCCATCGTCAAACCCGGCAGCCGAAAATAACGGGGATGAAAAAATAGCGTCGGCGCTTTAAGCTGCTGATGCTATATTATTTTTGTTCTCCCTCATCAATATTAAGGATTAAGGGAACGACTGGAGCTGATGAGTATGAACGCAAAGAATGCGGAGGCGTTCGGCGACGGAAGCCCCTTCTCAATTCGGGACGAAAGGCCCTTCTACGCTGACGCGATATTTGAGCTGACGAGGGAGGCGTTCAGGGGACATCCGCACAGTGAGGGGACGGAACCGTTAATCGTGAACGCCCTGCGCGACGCCGGGGCTCTGGCCCTTTCTCTGGTTGCGGAGCTCGGAGGCAAAGTCATCGGGCATGTCGCCTTTTCGCCGGTTTCCATTTCGGACGGGAGCCTCGCCTGGTACGGCATGGGGCCGCTCTCCGTGCTGCCCGGTTTTCAGGGGCGAGGCGCGGGCTCGGCTCTGGTTCGCGAGGGGCTGGAACGACTCGGGCCTATCGGAGGAAAAGGATGCGTGCTTGTGGGGGAGCCGAAATATTACGGACGCTTCGGTTTCAGAAATATACCGACTCTGGTATACGAGGGCATCCCGCAGGAATATTTCCTTGCGCTGAGGCTTGGCCTGGAGTCCGGGAGCGGCTGGCCCAACGGCATGGTGACGTTCCACGCCGGTTTCTCCGTAAGGTCGAATTAATGCGGAGAGAGGCGCGAGACATTTCAATGCTTTTGCCTGTCTCGGATAATTTTCAATCGAAAATGGATGTCGAATGGAATGGGTCCGTCGGGTCGGAGTCGACCGGCATCACGGAGAAAAAAGCGGATTCCATTAAAGCGAGACAAAAAACAGCGGAATTGGAGCCAATACAAACGGAGGACATGATTCCATCGGTGATGACATACAACGAGCTTGAGAGGCGGCGCGGTTCGCTAAAGGCAAAACTGGATGCCGCGGCTCAGAAAATTGCCGGGCCCCGGATTACCGAGGCCGCACGGAAGCAAATCGCCGTCGAAGCGGAAAGAATCATAGAAGAAAAAGCCGCGATCAGGGATGAACTCAACAGCGCCATAGCCGACCGCGACGCCCACGCTGAGAAAGAGCCGGAGAAGCCGTGGCTGCTCAGGCGTGGGGAGTGGGAATGGAAGCATGAACGCTGGGAGGCGCAGCGGGACGCCATGCAGAAGCGCGTGGAAGAGCTGTGGGAGAAAGCCGGAGGCGACATGC
>JAITPZ010000268.1 GCA_031289165.1 Synergistaceae bacterium | reverse complement strand
AACAATTTACAGGGTCGAGGGGTCCTCGATAAGACCCCTCGCGAGGTTTGGGGCGAAGCCTCAAAGATCGGTCGCGTTCATTCTTAAGTGTGGACATTGCATAGAATATAATGGCAAGTTTTCACGCGCGACCTTTCCGGGCGTTACCGCACGGCGGCTGACACTCGGCGCAGCCGGAGCACTCGATTTCGTGGACCCGGTCCTCGTTGAGTCCCCAGTTGCGCATCGCGACGAAAACGTCGAAGATGCTGACCGCCATTTTGTCCAGACTGTATTCCACCCGCGGAGGCACCTCCGGGAAAATCATCCGGATGAGGAGACCATCCTTCTCCATTTCACGCAGCTGCTGAGTGAGAACCTTGGCGCTCACGCCGGGAATGCGCTTCTCCAGAACCCCGTAACGAAGCGGCCCCTGTGAGAGAGCCTTCATAATCAGCAGCTTCCATTTTCCGTTGATGAGCGACAGGGTCGATTCTATGGGACACTTCGGATTCATATCTCAAAACTTCCTTTCTCACATGCCAAATTTCACATTACTTACCAAAAGGTAGCCTGCGTTACAAAAAGGTGCATACTTGCCCGGGGAAAATAACGCGGATACTATAGGCTTACGGAGCAATTTTGTAAACATTCCAGGAGGGTAAGACAATGAAGAACGCGAAAGACGTAGCCGTCGAAATCGTACGAGACGGAAATATCGAGCAGTGCAGGGAGCTGTGCAACGAGCTGATGGCCTTTCAGAAGTCGAAGGCCGTCATCGCGCCCGATGCCTTCGACTGGATGAACTTCGACACGCGCATGAAGAAAAGCTGCGAGAGCGCGCCGGCGAGCCAGGTCATCGTCGCCAGAGATGGAGACGTCCCCGTGGGCTATGTCTTTTCGACTCTCCAAAAGCCCGAGCGCGACAAAGGGCCTTATCCTGCCTGGCTGTCCGGAGGGAAAGACAAAGAGACGCTCGGTTTTTATCCGGACTGGGAGGAACTGCCCCCTCGGATCGGATGCCTGAGCAATATCTACTTCCGCGACGAATACCGGGGGATGGGGCTGGGAAGCAGGCTGTTCGGCATGGCCATGGACTGGTTCTGGAGTTTTCCCGACATCAGCCTGGTTTTTATCTACGTCTCGAACGGAAACGACGCCGCGTTCGACTTTTACCTCGGGCAGGGCTTCACCTTCAGCCACGACGTGTACGGGGGATTCATCAAAGCCGTTTACAGGTTCATACGGTGACGACGGAGATGGAAAATATCGAGGCGCTGGAACACGAAGGGATAGGAAAACTGCTCCGGCGGCTTTCCATTCCCTCCATTGCGGGAATGCTCGTGCAGTCGCTCTATAACATCGTAGACGCCTTTTTTGTAGGGCGCAGCGTGGGGCCTCACGGCATTGCCGCCGTGTCGGTGGCGTTTCCCTTCCAGATCACGGTGATGGCCGTGGCCCTGATGCTGGGAATCGGCGGGGTTTCCCTCATGTCGGCCAGTCTGGGGGAAAGGAACTCCGAGCGGGCGGAAAGGATCTTTGGGACCGTGGTTTCGGTTTCTCTTCTGTGGGGCGTGTTCGTCGCCTTCGTGAATGTTTTTTTCGCGGACGCCTTCGTCCGCCTTCTGGGGGCGTCGGAGGATATCGCCCCCGCTGCCGCGCGGTACGTCCGGATCGTCGCGGTGGGAGTCCCGTTCTTTTCCTGCTCGATCGTCGGAAACAACGCGGCGCGCAGCGAGGGAAACGCGCGGCTGGCCATGTGCACGACGCTGATATCGGGGCTCATGAACTGCCTTCTGGACCCGCTTTTTATTTTCGTCTTCGAACTGGGCGTTGCGGGAGCGGCCTGGGCAACGGTCCTGTCTCAGGCGCTCGGCGCTCTGTGGCTTGCCGCTTATCATTTCGGGGGTAAAAGCGTCATTCGCCTGCGAGCGCGGTATCTGCGCCCCGACGCCTCGCTGCTCGGGCGGGTCGTGAGCGTCGGCTTTTCCGCCTTCGCCCGCCAGTTCGGGCTGGCGTTCACCATAGGCGTCCTGAACAACATTTTTGTGCATTACGGCGGACCGATGGCGCTCGCGGCTTACGGAATCATTCAGCGCGTCTACGCCATCGCCATCCTGCTGCTTCAGGGTATCGTGGAGGGGCTTTTGCCCATCGTGGGCTACAACTGGGGCGCTAAAAACTACGGACGGGTCGACGAGGCTCTGTGGCTCTCCTCCGTGGCGGGCACGGGCGTCTGCGTGCTGGACGCCATTCTGCTGGTTTTCTTTCCGGAGCCCCTTTTTGCCGCCTTCTCCGACGATCCCCGCCTGCTCGAGGCGGGCGTCACGGGCGCCCGGATTATCGGTTCGGGCATCGCGCTGGTCGGTTTTCAGTTTGTCGTCTCGGGATTTTACCAGGGAATAGGCCGGGGAGGTCCAGCCCTGTGTTTTTCGGCCCTGCGCCAGATCGTTTTACTCCCGCCCCTCATTTATATGCTCGCCTCTCGCTTCGGAATCCACGGCGCCTGGTGGGCTTTTCCCGCTGCGGATTCCATCGCGCTGACAATCGCGTCGGCCTGGTTTTATTGGGACAAAAGAAGGGGTTTTCTGAGAAAGGAATGACTTTACTGAGATGACTTAAATTCACCGTTCAGGAGGCGCCGCGTCGAACGCCTCCATTGTCGTATATGTATTCAGCGGTGGACCCATTAAACTCGTAAGCGACAACCCGTCCAGGCCGCCGTAAAACCAGTCTCTCCATAGATATTGTGAAACGGGGTTCCACCAAAGATTCCGCAAACTCGAGAGCCCAAATTTATGATATGCTTACCTCATCCCTTCCGGATAGGAGGGAAACTCATACCTTATCTTTTTTGAATATTTTTCAGAGGGACTTTCTCCTGGGCGGATGTGATGAAAGTGCGTGTACGTCGGACTTTACGTGTGCGTTGGATTTATAGATTGGTCTGTCTGTTTCTTGCGGGGGCGCTTTTTTTTGTCGTTCCCGGATTTTTGCGTGCGTCCAGTGCCTCAGATCGGATCGAATATCCGGTCTACGCCTCGTACCGCGACGTTCCCGGCGTGACGGAGGAGGAGATCACGGCCATCGAGGGACTTCGGGCCAAGAGAGATTCTTTTGTCCACGCGATGAACCTCACCACCGAGACTTTTTACGACGAATCCGGCAAAATCGGAGGCTACTCCGCGCTGTTTTGCGACTGGCTGACCCGCCTTTTCGGGGTTCCGTTCAAACCCGCGATCCGCGAGTGGGGCGATCTGATCGACGGCCTGGCGTCGTACGAAATCGACTTCTCGGGGGAGCTGACCGCCACGGAGGAACGTCGCAAAACGTACTTCATGACCGACGCCATCGCCGAGCGCTCGATCCGGTTCATGCGCATCGCGGGCGGCGAGAGCCTCGCCGATATCGCGAGACAGCGGCCGCTGCGCTACGCCTTTCTGGAGGGGACGACCGCGCACGGGCTCGTTTCGCCGTTTATACGGGACAAATTCAAGGCCTTCTTCGTCGATGATTACGAGGAGGTCTATCAGATGCTGAAAAGCGGCGGGGTCGACGCCTTTTTCGAGGATGGCCCCGCCGAGGCCGCCTTTGACCTGCACGACGACGTCGTGGCCGAGGACTTCTTTCCGCTCATCTACAGCCCCGTCTCCCTCACGACGCAGAACCCGGAACTCGAGCCCATCGTCTCCGTCGTGCAAAAGGCCCTGCGGAACGGCTCCATCCGGGAGCTGATCCAGCTGTACAACCAGGGGCAGCGGGATTATCTGCGGCACAAACTTTACGTTCAGCTGACCGCAGAGGAACGGGAGTACATCGCCCGACATGAAACGATGGAAAACGCGATAGCCGTCGCGGTCGAGTACGATACCTATCCGTCCAGCTTCTACAATGAATGGGAGGAGGAATGGCAGGGCGTCGCCCTCGACGTGCTGCGCGAGATCGAATCGCTCACGGGGCTTCGCTTTGTCCCCGCGAACAGCGAACCGGTCGAGTGGCTCGACCTGATGAACATGCTCGAAAGGGGCGACGCGGACATGGTCACGGAACTCATCCACTCGAAGGAACGCGAGGGGCGTTTTCTGTGGACGGACAAATCCTACCAGACCGACCATTACGCGCTCCTGTCCACCATCAGGTACAGAGACGTCAGAGTCAACGAGGTTCTTTTCTCGAAAATTGGCCTGATCGAGGCCACCGCTTACGCCGAGGTCTTTCGGGAGTGGTTTCCGAACCACATGAACACGGTGGTTTACGCGAACACCCGGGAGGCCTTCGACGCGCTGGAGCGAGGGGACGTCGACCTGCTGATGGCGACCCGAAACCTGCTTCTGAGCGTGACCAACCTTATGGAACGTCCGGACTTCAGGATGAATCTGCAGTTCAATCGCCCCTACGAGTCCCGGTTTGGCTTCAACCTCCGTGCGGCCACGCTGCGGTCGATCGTGGACAGGGCGCTGAGCCTGATAGACACCGCCGGCATTTCGGACCGATGGACCCGAAAGGTGTTCGACTACAGAAGCAGGATGGCCCGGATGCAAATTCCCTGGCTCACAGGCGTTGCCGCTCTGCTTCTCTGCGTGCTCGTCCTTTTGTCCACCATGCTTCTGATACGCCGGCAGGCCGGGAAACGGCTTGAAACGACGGTCCTCGAGCGGACGAAGGAGCTTGCGATACAGACGGAGGCGGCGCGAAAGGCCTTTCACGAGGCGCAGGTGGCCTCCGGGGCAAAAAGCGAGTTCCTTGCGCGAATGAGCCACGAAATTCGCACGCCGCTCAACGCCATCATCGGAATGGCGAGGATCGCGGGGAAGGCGGAGACTCGCGAAAAGACCAGCGCGTCGATCGGCGAGATCGTCACGGCCTCGAACCACCTGTTGGGGATCCTTAACGACGTGCTGGACATGTCGAAGATCGAGTCCGGAAAATTCCTGCTGGCGGACGAGCCGTTTCTCCTGTTTCCCGCGATGGAGGAGGTCGCGAACATCATCACGCACCGCTGCAGCGAAAAGGATATCCTGTTCACGACCCGATTCGATGATTTACCGGACTGCGGCGTCAGAGGAGACCGATTGCGCCTCAAACAGGTGCTCATCAACCTGCTCGGCAACGCCGTCAAATTTACGCCGGAGGGCGGAAAGATCAATCTTCAGGTGAGCGTTTCCGAAGGGGACGAGACGCGGCTTTCCG
>JAITPZ010000245.1 GCA_031289165.1 Synergistaceae bacterium | reverse complement strand
GGGGAGACGCGCGGCACGCGACAGGCCGTGGAAAACGCCACGGCGACATCTCCGCTTCCGTCGCCGACGAAGGAACCCGTGCGGCCGACTCCGATGAAGGCTCTTTTGCTGAGGCGCTTCAACTGCCGGGAATCCAGCGGCGCGTCCGTGGCGACGACGATGATAATCGAGCCTCGGTCCGGGATGGAAGGCGTCTCCAGCAGTCTCTTCAGGCGAGGACCGACGTAACGCCCGGCAATCGTCAGGCAGGAGGGCTCGCCGAAATTGGCGTTGACCAGCACGCCGACCGTGAAACGACGTTCCTCCGTTTCGAATGCACGCGACGCGCTGCCGATGCCGCCCTTCAGCCCGAAGCAGGACATTCCGCGCCCCGCGCCGACCGCCCCCTCTTCGAAGTCGGCGGAGGCGGAATCGAGCGCCGCGTCCAGATGCGCACGTCCCAATCGCGTTGCGCGGGCGTCGTTGAGAAAACTGTCGTTGCATTCACAGATCACGGGGTTAACGCTGCCGGCGGTGCGGCAGATTTCCGCGTTTCGCTCCATTTCCAGACGAAAGAGCGCGTCGTACATCGATCCCACGCTCGACACCCCGGTCAGCACTATGGGGGTTTCGAGCGTCCCCTTCTCCTTAATCTGCATCAGGCCGGCGCTTTTGCCGAAACCGTTGAAAACGCTCACTGCGGCCGTCATCTTATTTTCAAACAGAGAACCCGCCGCGGGCGCTACAACCGTCACTCCGGTATGGATCCCGATTTCCGGTTCGTCCAGCGTCGAGTGCCCGACCGTCACGCCGTCCACGTCGGTCAGGGCGTTGCGCGCCCCCGGAGTCATCGTCCCGACGACGACACCCCGGTCCCTTATGCGTCGCATGCCGAACACTCTTCGGATGGTCCGCGTACCGATGCGCTTCGCGGCGCGCCCGTGAGCCGAGACAAAGCCCTTCCAACCAGACGTCGGCCCTTTTTATTTTCCAGAATCAGCCACATGTCCGTCAGGCAGGGCACGAGTTTTTTGGCCCATTCTCCCCTTCCGAACTCGAGCCCCGTTCCGAACGAAAGGCAGAGCTGACCCTGACGGGCGGTCGCCCCGACGGCCCGGGACCATTTGGAGGACGGCGCGTGGCCGGGGCCGAAGAGCGTGCGGTCGAGCGCGATGTCGTCCGCGCCGAAGTCCGGCGTCAGGTCTCCGCCAGGACGGTTTTTCAGCGCCTGAAGCGGTACGCGAACGGAAACGGGAGTTTTCCCGTCTCCGACGTCGATCCCCCCCGGCGCGTCGAGCTTCAGCACGTCCAGTGCCGCGAACAGGTTCTCCAGCCTGTCCAGAGCGCGCGTGGTCCAGTCGAGCACCGACCCGGTCAAAAGTTCCCGGGCCCTCTTCGAATCCACGGCGAACAGGTCGACGACCGACGGTTCGAAACCGCGAACCTCGTTTTCCAGCGTTTCCTCGAGCTCCGCAATCGCTTTTTTCGCCGCCGTCGCCTCCTCTCCGTACAGCGGATCGATCGCCGTCTGAAGGTCGGTGTTACGGAACCACGCCGCGTCCGTGTGGTTCAGGTCCTCCGGGGGCACGGCGAAATGCGTTCTCACGGCATTTTCCGGGTCGCCGCCGCTGTACTTCGCGGGCACGGCGGTCACCCCGAAATACCACGGCGTGTAGGGGGCGAGGCAGGGGCGCCCGAGGGCGCGTCGGATCAGGGTCATGTCGTGATTTTTTCGAATCTGCACAATGGTGCTTTCGAGGGTCGTCCCGTGGCAGATGGGGCGGGTCTCCATAAAATGGGGGCTGTCGCCGCCCGAAACGTCGTCGGGCGTCCCCTCGAAGTGGCAGCGCAGCACTTTTTTGACGTCCTCCACTCCGATGCCGCGCGCCGGGCGCACGGAAAACGGAAGGTCGCCCTCGGGCGGAGTACAGCCCGGCAGGATTTCGAGCCCCCTCAGATGACGGTGCAGATTGCGCTCGGAGCGATACGCTTCGGGCGCCTGATACGCGCGGGCGAAGTCGAACGGTCCCGACGCCGGGTCGTACCAGCCGCGCTCGATCGCGTCGGCGATCAGTTTTTCGAGTCCCGGGACGTCGGGGTCGGGCTGACGGATGGTGTAATGGTTGGGATTGACGTAGACATGATCGTCAGGAACGCGCTTTATGGCGTAATGTTTCCCGTTTACGATCTGCATCACCCAAATCTCGTTCCTGTCCGCGAAGTGGTACGAGCGTCCGCCGCCGATATAGCCGTACCGGTCCACAAGCTCGACGGCGACCTCGACGGCGTTGTACGCCGACCGCGCGCGTTCGGCCGTCAGGCGACGGACGCCGTAGCCGACTCCGCCGGTCAGCTCGGGCCGGTCCTCTCTGGATTTACCGCAGTTGTCGCTGCAGATGACGACGCCATTCCCGTTCACGTGAAAATCGCAGAACGAGGCGCCTCCATCGGAAACGTACGGACGCGCCTCCGACCAGAAAAGTTTTGGACGCTCCGCGGGCAGGGACAGCTCCGCGGCGTTCGGCTCGAATCGAATGGTCCCTGGCGAGGCTCCGCGCGGAAGCGCGGGAACGAGGTGCGTCCGCATCACGTAACGTCCGCTGCTGTCCTCGTTGTGCCCGACCAGAACCTCTCCCGTCTCCGAGGCGTCCCTGCCGACCAGCACCGTCGTACAGGCCCGGGCCGCCCTGGCGCGCAGAAGCATCAGCACTGCAATGACTCCGAATATCGACCACATCTTTCGTCAAATCTCCTTCAACATCGTCAGCTTACCCGGCACAGGCTCATTTCGCGCGGCCTACGCTCAGGTCCACCTCAAGAAACTCAGCAATAAAACGCTCCGTGTAGTTCGTAACGGCGTCCAGCACGTCTTCGCCCAGTTTCGCGTTCGCGCGGGAGGGTCTGTCGTCGTAGCCGGCGTCACCGGACGGTATGGAATCCCTGGCGTCGCGCACCATCCTGACGGCGGCGCCCTCGAACGCCACGCTGTGGATATGGACGTTCCTCAGCCGCTCGCCGAGGTGCGCGACGTCGCTCTCGAACAGGTCCTCGAGGTGTACCCATTCGGGCTTCACCGCCATGACCACGGCCGTTTCGATGCCGCCCCCGTGCCCGCAGCGCCACTTATCATTCAGCTGGGCGCAGAGGACCCACCAGTCGATCTCCGCGGCCTGTCCCCCCTTACGGTAGAGATAAAGGGCCGCGTTATCGATGGCCGCCGCATTCCCCCCATGCCCGTTCAGAAAAAGGATGCGCTTCACTCCGCAGCGAAGCACCGCGTCGACGATACCCCGCAGAACGGCGCAGAGCGCCTCGTAACCGACATCGACGGACCCGGGGAAGGACGCGAGCGCAGGAGTAACCCCGTAGGGCAGCGTCGGCAGAACCAGAACCCGTTCCGGCATTTTTGCCTCGATTCGGGCGGCCATCCTCTCCGGAACGAGGTAATCCGTCCCCAGCGGCCCGACGGGGCCATGCTCCTCGAGGCTTCCCAGGGGCAGCACCGCGACGACGCCGTCCCCCCTTATCTGCCCCGCCTTCGACCAGCTAAGCGATGCGAGATACATCGACCTCACGTTCCTTTCGTGTGCTTTCGCTCGTATTTTACGTTTAACTTGACTTTAGAGTCTCCTCGCGAGAAAAAGACGAAGGATGCTCCTTTTAGTTAAATTAACGCTTGACAAAAAATATTGTTGGACATCCTACTACAAAATCATTGAATACGCTACTATAAAATTAGAGAGGAAATAAGGTCAAATAGAGATTATTATCCCCCAAGCCTCATCAAAAGCCACCAGACAGAGGGAAAGATGGGGATGCTTTCATTACGTCCGACAGACTCCTGGCTTGAAGCTCTCTTATCGCGTCACCGAGTTTTTGGGGAAAATTATTATCGTCCAATGGACTACTATCCTTGCATTTCCCACGTTTTCGCCGAACGTTCAATATGCGTTTCAAATAAAAAACGTACAAACGTGCTTGCCGCGCCTACTGCTAATCTGGCATGTCTGGTAGATAAGCCTTTACTTCTGCCATCCTTACCGTGGCCAGTACC
>JAITPZ010000222.1 GCA_031289165.1 Synergistaceae bacterium | reverse complement strand
CACCCAGCGCCCGCGGCAACTCCTCCTCGAGCGCGTCCTCCAGGTATGCGGACAGGTCCGAGAGATCGGGAAGCGCGCGCGTCGCCTCCGCCAGAGGTTCGTCGAATGAAAGCGCGCGGAGCGCCGGCAGGGTCCGCAGGGTATCGCGAATCGAGGCGAGATCGCGCGGGGTACCCGTCCCCAGCGCAAGGCGGGAAAGTGCGCGCTCGACGTCCCTCGTCGCGGACAGCGTGTCCTGCGCCTCGTTCAGCAGGACGACGTTCGAAACGAAGCAGCCGATGCAGCTCTGCCGCTTCGCGATGGCGGCAAGGTCGAGCAGAGGCCGCAGAATCCACTCGCGCAGTGCGCGGCGTCCCATAGGCGTGCGGCAGCGGTTCAGGAAGGAGAAGAGAGAGTTATCCGCCCCCGCCGTCGACTCCGGCATCAGGTCGAGGTTATGCTGCGTCGCCTCGTCCAGATACATGTGAACGTCGGACTTCAGGGGCGTAACGCGCAGCACGTGCCGAACCGCCCCGAACTGAGTGGACGAAAGGTAGTCCAGCACCGCCCAGGCCGACCCCACGCAGGGATCGTCCTCCGCGACGCCCCATCCCTCGAGGCGCGCGGTCGACAGGGCCGCTTTCAGGCGGCTGGCGGCCGATGAAATTTTAAAAAGTTCGTTCGATCGGGGCAGAAGGGCAAAGGAGCGCACGGCGGAAGGAAGGTTTTCCGTTCGGACCCCGGAGGGGCAGAGCACCTCTCCGGGGTTGAAGGCCGCGAGCAGGGCAGCGGCCTCGTCGGAGGGCAGGGTTCCCGCCTCGAGGCGTCCCGTCTCGGTGGAGAGCAGGGCAACAGCAAGGCGGCCGTCCCTTACCGGAGCGACGGCCGCCAGATGTCCTGTATTTTCGCTTTCCTCCGGCACGTAGGTGCCGGGCGTAACCACGCGCACGACGCGACGCTCCACGAGGGTGCGCCCGTTCGCCTCTCCGATCTGCTCGCATATCGCCACGCGCCGACCGGCCCGGATCAGGCGTCCCAGGTACATGTTCAGCGCGTGGTGCGGCACCCCCGCCATGGGAATATTTTCCTGCCGGCTGGTCAGCGCGATGTCCAAAATGGCCGCAGCGTCGCGGGCGTCGTCGAAGAAGAACTCGTAAAAGTCCCCCATACGGAACAGCAAAAGCGCGTCGGGATACTCCGACTTCCACTTCTTATACTGCGCCAGCCAGGGAGTGAGTCTCAGACCCGCGTCCCACGTCGAATCGGATGTCGTCAAAGCTGCACGCTTCCTCTGTTCCGAGCGGTCAGCGAAGGAGCGTCAGCATGACCCCCGCGGCGACGGCCGTCCCGATGACCCCCGCGACGTTGGGGCCCATCGCGTGCATCAGAAGATAACTACCCGGGTTTTCGCTCTGAACGACGCGCTGCACGACGCGGGCCGCCATGGGCACGGCGGAAACCCCCGCGGACCCGATCAGCGGGTTGACCTTCCCCTTGCTGAGAACCTTCATGATCTGCCCGCAGATCAGGCCGCCCGCGGTGCTGGCGGCGAAGGCGATCAGGCCCAGAAGAATGATCAGCAGCGTATCCACCTTCAGAAAGGCCTCGGCCGCCATCGTCGCTCCCACGGAGATCCCCAGAAACACCGTGGTGATATTCAGGATCTCATTCTGCGCCGCCCCGGAGAGCCTTTCGGTGACGCCGCACTCGCGAAGCAGGTTTCCGAACATCAGGATACCAATCAGGGGCACGCAGGCCGGAAGGATAAGACCGGACACAATCGTGCAGATGATGGGAAAGAGAATTTTTTCTTTCTTACTGACGGGCCTCAGCTTGTCCATGCGTATGGCCCGGTCCTCTTTCGTGGTCAGGAGCTTCATCACGGGCGGCTGAATCAAAGGCACCAGCGACATGTAGCTGTAGGCCGCCACCGCGATGGCTCCCAAAATTGAATTGGGCCCCGTCCCCTGCCCCAGTTTCATCGTCAGGTAAATACTGGTGGGACCGTCAGCCCCGCCGATGATTCCGATGCAGGCCGCCTGCCGGATATTGAACCCCACGAGATTGGCCCCCAGAAAAGAGACGAACACCCCGAACTGAGCGGCCGCGCCCAGAAGGAATGTTATGGGGTTGGCGAGAAGCGGGCCAAAGTCCGTCAGAGCGCCAATACCCATGAAGATGATGATCGGGTAGATCTCGTGTTCCGTCCCGAAGGAGACGTAACGCAGAAAGCCGATTTCCCCTTCCACGTCGGACATAATTCCCGACAGCGGCAGGTTGACCAGAAGGCAACCAAAGGCGATGGGAACCAGCAGCAACGGCTCGAACTCCTTGCCGATGGCCAGATAGAGCAAAACCAGGCTGACGATCAACATCACCAGCGTCCCCGGGAGCGAAATTCCTCCCAGAGTGACGTTCAGGTTAAAAATATGTGAAAACCCCGACGAAACAAACAGTTCCCTCAATGCTTCTCCATAAACGCCCATATTCACAAAACCCTCCCGTTTTCTTTGCCCTCATGCCAAGGGGCATCGGGGCAGAAGGCAGTATTTTAAATGCAGTCTCTCAGAAGAGTCAGGAAAGAACGATCAGAACGTCTCCCGTGTTGACCGAATCTCCGCTTCGCACGCGCACGTCCGATACGGTCCCGTCGGAAGAGGCGAAGATCTCGTTTTCCATCTTCATCGCCTCCAGAAGAAGAACCAGATCCCCGTTTTTGACCTGCGACCCCACGGCGACCTTCACGTCCAAAACCTTGCCGGGCATTGGAGCGGCGACGGTCATACTTCCCGAGGCCACCGGCGCGGGCGCCGCAGCAGGCTGAGGGGCCGGCGTCGCAACAGGAGCGGGCACAGCGGGAACCGGCGCGGCCACAACAGGAGCGGGCGCCGCGACGGGCGCGGGAACGTAAACGCCTGCCGCCAGCTCTTCCACTTCCACGACGTAAGCCGTACCATCCACAGTAACTTTATATTTGCTCATCTCAAAACTTCCCCTTTCAGTTATCTTTCGGTATCAGGTTAACGCGGCTTCCAGGTGCGCGTAAGGCGGCTTCCGACCCGCTCCATGATGCCCGACGTTTTCCACGTCGAGAAGCAGATCGCCGCGGCCTGCGAGGACGCGGGTGTGATGTTCAGGATCCTTCCCCGCCCGTGAGTGGCGGCCAGCACCGCCGCGGCAATCACCGCCGTCAGACGCCTGCCGTCCCCGGCCGACGCGGATGCCGAAGGCGCCGCGGTCACGGGAGCAACGGGCGCCGGAGTCCCGGAGTCCTTTTTGTTATCCTCGCTGGAAAAAAACTTGATCGCGTAAATCACGGCCGTCAACCCCGCGAGCACGATGAACACGATCGTGAAGGCGATCAGGCTTACGATGAACGCTCCTCCCATGCCCTGAAAACGACTTAAATGTTCCATATCAGTTCATTCCTCCCCCTGACTTTTCTCGATGCGGGATCCTAATGCGGAATTACTCCATGCTTTCTCCTGGGACGATCCACGCGCTTGGTGTCCATCCCGCACAGAGCCAGCCAGATTTCCCTTCTCGTCTCCTCCGGAAGGATCACGCGATCCACCAGACCCCGCTCGGCAGCCACATATGGCGTCGCGAACGCCCGCCGGTACTCGTCGATCTTTTCCAGCCGCGTGCCCGCCGGGTCCGAGGAGGCGTCGATTTCCTTTTTGAACACGATGTTCGCCGCGCCCTCCGCGCCCATCACCGCTATTTCCGCCTGCGGCCACGCCAGAACCAGGTCCGCCCCCAGGGCTTTGCTGCTCATGGCAAGGTACGCTCCGCCGTAAGACTTTCTCAGAATGACGGTGATAAGGGGCACGGTCGCCTCGCTGTACGCGTAAAGGAGCTTCGCGCCGTGGCGAATGATTCCGTTGTGCTCCTGCGTGACCCCCGGAAGATAGCCGGGGACGTCCACGAACGTCACGATGGGCAGGTTGAACGCGTCGCAGTGGCGGATGAAGCGGCTCGCCTTGTCCGACGCGTCGATGTCGAGACAGCCCGCCATGACCTTCGCCTGGTTCGCGATGATTCCGAAGGCTCGTCCTCCGACCCTGCCGTAGCCCGTCACGATATTTTTGGCCCAGTCCGGCTGCACTTCGGTGAAAACACCGTCGTCCAGAACGGATTTAAGAACGTCCTTCACGTCGTAGCCCTTGTTGGGGTTAGTCGGGACAATACCGCGCAGGCCCACATCCATGCGATCCACGCTGTCGGCCGTATCCTTCAGAGGCGCGTCGTCCAGGTTGTTCGAGGGCAGGTATGAAAGTACCTTTCGGATCTGCTCGAAGCACTCCTGCTCCGAATTCGCAATGAAATGAGCGTTGCCGCTCTTCACATTATGAGTTTTCGCGCCTCCCAGCTCTTCGCTGGTGACCTCTTCCCCCGTGACCGCCTTGATGACCGCGGGGCCGGTGATGTGCATGACGCCCGTCCCATCCACCATGAACACAAAATCCGTCAGCGCGGGGCTGTATACGGCTCCGCCCGCTGTCGGGCCCATGATTACGGAAATTTGGGGAATGACTCCGCTTGAAATGGTATTGCGAAAGAAGATCTTTCCATAGCCATTCAGAGAATCCACAGCCTCCTGAATTCTGGCCCCGCCCGAGTCATTGATGCCGATCACCGGGCAACCCATCTGCAATGCCATATCCAGAACCTTGCAGATTTTATCGGCGTGCTTCTCACCCAGCGAACCGCCGAGAACCGTGAAATCCTGGCTGAAAATAAAAACTTTTCGTCCGTCGATCGTGCCCCATCCGGTTATGACACCGTCTCCGAGAGGTTTCGTCTTTTCCAGACCGAAATTCGTGCACCTGTGGGTCACGAATTCGTCGACCTCCACGAAGGACCCCGGATCCAGAAGCTGCAGAATTCGCTCCCTGGCCGTCCCCTTACCCTTTTCCTTCTGTTTGGCGACCGCCTTCTCCCCGCCTCCCGCAAACGCGGAAAGACGCTTCCCTTTCAGTTCCTCGCAAAGTTCCTCCATACTCCGACTGTCCATACCTTTAAGGTGCCCCCTTCTGAGTCGACAAATCGACCCTGTTATTCTGAACTTCGTGTCGGCTCAAAACATGATGTATAGGGTAACATAAAAAACCCGCCGTTTCAGCCCCTAAAAATTTTATTTATACTATTTTATTGACGATATGCCAGGGTGAACTTCGAAATGCCCCGCACTCATTGGAGGTAAAGAAAACAAAACATAGCGAAGCGGGGCAAAGGG
>JAITPZ010000217.1 GCA_031289165.1 Synergistaceae bacterium | reverse complement strand
AGGCCGCGCGCTTCGGCCGCCGAGAGCACGGCGAAAAGCATTCCGGGGAAGGAGGACGAGGACAGAACGACGACGCGATCGCCCGCGACAAGCTCCAACCGGTCGAACCAGCGCAACGCCTGTACCGCCCAGAGCGGATCGCAGGAGCCGCGTTTCGACTCCAGGCTGCCGAGCGTGGTCGTTATGGGGCTCCATTCGACGCCGATGAAGCCGGTTCTGTCCACGTCAGCCTCGAGGTCGAGTTCGACGCCCCGTCCGGCGAGTTCCGCCCACAGGTGATCCTGAGCGGCGCGAACCCTGCGGTAAAGCCGCGCTTCCTCCGGGGAAAGGTCGCCCCTCCCCTGCGACGTCCAGAGCAGCAGCAGGGCGAACGCCAGGAGAACCAGCCTGACGGGAGAAGAACAGTCAAAGAGTTTCCTTGACGAAGCCCCGTTCGTGAAGTTCTTCATAATTTGCACGTACAGCTTCGCATGAATTTACCCATCCCGGGGCTCCGCCCCTTCACAAAAAAACTCACCGGGGGTCTCGGATCCCTGAACCCCAATCGATTATGCGTCGCTTCCCGAATTTTCACAGCATCGTCCGCAGCAGCGTCGCTCCGAAGGCGGTGACGAGGGTACAGACAATCGTTCCGCAAAGCGTCATGCCAGCGCCCTGTCGCTCTCCGTCCGCGGCGATCAGGCCGGGGATGACCCAGCCCACCGGGTGAAACTCCGCGGAGAGGGGCGCGGGAATCAGGAACATAAGTCCGATCCTTACGGTCAGGGCGATCAGCATCGCGGCCCCGACGCGCTCTCTGCCCCAGAGCCTGAACGCGCGCGCCGCGAGGGAAAGCGGCGGAATCAGCGCCATCCCCAGAACGAGCGTGAGCGTCGCGCGAATCGGGTCAGACGCCTGAAGCGCCAGCAGGCCCGGGGTGATAAGGCCGCCGCAGCCCCATCCCGTCCGCCGGCTCCAGACGAGCCCGACCAGAATCCCCAGGCCGACGGTCAAACCCTGCGTGACCGAAAAAACCGCGCCCGGCGTCATCGCGCGACGACCCCCTCTTCGACGCGATTTTGCCCGAGTTTCAGAAATTCCAGCGGCCAGCCGGCCACGTTGCCGCAGGCGAATACGCGCCCGCGCCCCCTGCGCCATGCGGCGAACGACGAGGGGGAGTCGATCGCGTCGTTCCATTTCAGAGTGTTCCGATTCAAACCGTTTCGATTCGGACGTGAAGAAAGGAGCGCGAAAGGGGAGAGTCGGGGAAAAAGCGGTCGTCGCTGTCGCGTGAAAATCATTTCTTTCCACGAACGGCTCTCGATCCAGGGCAGAAAACTTTCGAGGCGCGCCTCCCTGTCGGGCCGGTGATGGAACAGGAACGTCGTCTCCCCGGCGTCCCATCCGGTCTCCGCGAAGAGCCGTTCGGTGCTTTCGACGTCGTTGGCGGAAAAGGCGACGGCCAGCTCGTCCGATTCGCTCTGCCCGTCCCGCAGGACGCGAAAATCCGCGAGATCGGGAGGCAGAGCGGTCATCGCGCGGACCGCGCGCGAGACGTCCAGGCCGCGAAGCGAACAGACCAGGGCGGCGAGCGCCAGGTTCGCCTCGACGTGTCCGGCGTCCGCGATCTCGGGAACGTGAAGGGCGTTTCCATTCGACTCGAACAGATACGGCAGAGGAGAGCGCATCAGCTCCGGCCCTCCTGCGACTGGCACACCGCGGGGGACGCCTCCCATCAGCGCCCGCGCCGCTCCTTCGCGTCCGGGACCCCACGCCTCGACGTGATCGGGGCGCAGTGTCGTCCACACGACGAGAACGGGCGACAGAAGCTCGGAGGCGACGGACTGCAGCCCTGGAGAGACGGCGCTGTTTTCGAGGACGACGGCATCCGCGTCCGCGGGAACCCGCGAGAGCCACCAGAGCATCTCCCGGACGTGGGCGGGAGACGTGCGCCGGATCGTTCTTTCGATCGTTTGTCCGTTTCCGGGGGAAAGTTCGCGGGGAATTACGCCGGTGACGCGCGCGTACGTCGCAAGCCCGCAGGCGGAGAACCCGGCGTGCAGAAGCCGGACGAGGCTGCTTTTCCCCCTCGATCCCGTGACGACGACCCGCAGGGGAATCCCCATCAGATTGCGAAGCACTCCCGCCCCCCGGCAGCGTCTATTTCTTTATCTCGTCGTACAGCCTGCCGAAGTCCATGTGGATGTGCTCGAACACGTCGACCATCATGGGATCGAAATGCGTGCCCCGTCCTTCCAGAATGATCCGGCGGGCCGCTTCGTGCTCGAATCCGGGTTTGTAGGGGCGATGGTCCCGAAGCGCGTCGTAAACGTCCGCGATGGCGGTGATACGGGCCGAGACGGGAATGGCCTCGTCCTTCAGGCCCTGCGGATAGCCGGAGCCGTCCCATTTTTCGTGGTGGGCGAGGGCGATTTCACGCGCGACGTCGAGAAGGGACTGGGAACCCAGCTCCGCAGCGGCCCCGATCAGGATGTCCGCGCCGTGCTGTGGATGCGTTCTCATGATTTTCCACTCGTCGTCGGTCAGCTTGCCGGGCTTGAGCA
>JAITPZ010000140.1 GCA_031289165.1 Synergistaceae bacterium | reverse complement strand
CGGGATTTGGATAAAGCGATAGCAGTTTAATATATTTTGTATATAATATCAATAGATTTCCGCTATTTGCAAAGCGAAATTTGTCGCGGGCGGATTTGATTTCACGAAGGAGATATGAACTGTATGAGTATGAAGAAAAAGAGCCTGCAAGCCAGGCTGTTGCGCGCATTTATTCCGGTGTTCGTAATTTCTTTTCTGGTGTTGTCCTTCACGAGCTACTACCTGTCGCAAAAGTCGCTGTCCAAAAACACCCGGGAAACCGCGATCGCGGTGAGTTCGCGTTACGCCGATCAGATCCGGTCCTGTATGGATTCCATCTCCAACTACCTCGAGATCATATCGGGCATGGAGGTCATAAAGGCCGGAGAGGACAGGGCGCAGATCGTATCCATCCTCTCGGGCGTGTTCGACAAAATTGGAATGTTCGACGTCCTCTTCTTCGTGTGGCCGGACGGTTCCGCCATCCGCTCCGTCAACACCTCCTTCAACGCCGGCGAGCGCGAATATTTTAAAAAGGTGCTTACGACCGGAGAGTCCTACGTTTCCGACGTAATGATCTCCAGTTCGTCCGGAAAGCCCTCGGTGGTCGTCTGCGAGCCGGTCATGGATAACGGCAGGCTCGTCGGAATGCTGGGGGCCACGTACAACCTGGAGCGCCTCGGGCCCATACTGGACAGCGTGAAGTTCAAGGACAGCGGTTACGGGTTCATCGTGGACCGGAACGGCCTCGTTATTTCCGACGCGAGACACCCGAGCGTCGTCGGCAAATTGAACATCAGCGAAAAGAAGGTCTCGCCGGAGGCGGGGCTCTCGTCGAGGGAGCTCGACGACAAGCTGCTGAAATTTTTCAGGGATACGTCCTCCACCTGGAGCGGGGAAATTTTCGGAGATTTTTCTTTCGAGGGGCGAGAGCTTGAAGGCGTGTTCTCTCCCATCAGCCTTCAGGGCGGCCAGCACTGGGCCGTGGTTGTGGCTGCGCCGCTTTCGGAGGTCCGAAGCGACCTGACCGCTCTTTCCAGGATTATGCTGCTGCTGTCCGCCGTATTTATAGTCGCCGGCCTGATATTCGTCGTCACCATCAGCAGGAGGGTGGTGGCGCCCATCGTGCTGATAAGGGACGAGTGCATGGTACTGGCCAGCGGCGACCTCCGGGAGAGGGAGGTAAAGGTGTATTCGGGCGACGAGACCAGTCAGCTTGCCGAGGGGTTCCTCAGCATGAAAAACAGCCTGACCAGCCTCATAAAGCAGGTGAAATACCAGGCCGAAATCCTTGCGGCATCGAGCGAGACGGTGACCGCCGGCTCGCAGAGCTGCGCGAACGCGGCCGGGGAGGTCAGCAGGGCGATGGCGAAAATCTCGACGGGGGCAAAGAACCAGGCTCACTCGACCGAGAATGTTTTGAACATCGCGCACAATATTTCCGACACGGCGCAGGAGGTTCTGAACGTGACCCGGCAGGTGAACGAGATCGCGTCGAGCGCGACGCGCGAGGTGAAAGAGGGGCAGGCCTCGGTCGATGGCGCGATGTCTCAGATGCTGGAGATCGGCAGGGGCTCGTCGGGGCTCCAGAAGGCGATCACGGATCTGTCCGAGGGCTCGCGTGAAATAAGCGAGATCGTGAATCTCATCTCGTCGGTGGCGCAACAGACGAACCTGCTGGCCCTGAACGCCGCGATCGAAGCCTCCAGGGCCGGCGACCACGGCAAGGGCTTCGCCGTTGTGGCCGACGAGGTCAGAAAACTCGCGGAAAGCTCAAAGAACGCGACCCGGCAGATATCGGAGCTGATATCAAAAAATCAGAGCAACATGGAGCAGGCCGTGGAAGCGGCCAGGTCCGGCGAGCGGGGCGTGGCCGCCGGCATCGAGGCCGTCAGCACGACGGGCAGAATTTTCTCCGAGATCGCCGCCTCGATCGTCTCGTTGTCCGATCAGATAGCGGACGTGTCCTCCTCCATCGAAAAAATAGCGGCGGGCAACCAGGAGCTTGTGGCGTCGATCAGCGAGATTGAAAAAATAAGCAAAGACAACCTGAATGAGGTCGATCACGCCTCATCCGGCAGCGAGCATCAGGCGGCCTCCACTCAGCAAATCGCCTCGTCCAGCCAGAACCTCGCCGCGCTCGCCGCCGAACTCCGGGAGGACACGGCCAGTTTTGTAATTTAACTCCCAATGTCAGCAACTTAAGGGGTCGAGGGGTCCGCGACCCCTCGCGAGGTTTGGGGCGGAGCCCCAAAGATTGGTCGCGTTCATTCTTAAATTGCGGACATTGGTAAGTTTACTCTGAGAAGCTATGCGATTTTAATTCGCAAAAAAGACGGGTCCGCGAGGGCCCGTCTCAAAGTTGGATCCGGATTCGGATCCGGATAATTGAGTCGATACTACACGACCAGCGCCTTTCCCCTTTCGTAGGTGGAGAGATTCATCGGCAGGAACTCGGGCTTTTTCTTTCCCAGCTTTTCCCTGATGGTCTCGACGCAGCTTTTGTCCCCCACGATGCCCGACGCGGCGACGACCGCGCCCAGCATGGCGATATTGGCGACCTTGTCGCTGCCTTCCTCGATCGCGATCGTGTTGGCGGGAATGCCGATGAGTTTGATATCGGAGCGCACCCCCTCGGCTTTGACGAGATCGCTGTTGTAAAGCAGAATCCCGTTCGGCTTGACGTCATTCCTGAATTTCTCGAAGGAGGGCTGATTCATCACGACGATGATGTTGGCCTCCGAAACGACCGGCGCGCCGATTTCCTCACTGGAGACGATCACGCAGCAGTTTGCGGTTCCTCCGCGCATCTCCGGCCCGTAGGAGGGAATCCAGGAAACGTAGCGTCCCTCTTCGATGCCCGTGTAGGCGACCAGCTGCCCCAGAACCATCAGGCCCTGCCCCCCGAAGCCCGCCCCGATAAGGGACATCTCAAATTTCTTTCCGTTGCTCTTATCCATGGGACCCCAGCCTCCTCACTCAAAGTCCTTAAAGACGCCAAGCGGATAATAGGGAATCATATTTTCCTCGAGCCATTTGCAGGCGTCGGTCGGGCGCATGCCCCAGTTGGTCGGGCAGGTCGAAAGCAGTTCGACGAACGACATCCCCTTCCCCTCCACCTGATTTTTAAAAGCCTTGAGGATGGCCTGTCTGGCCTTTATGATGTATTTGGGCTGCGTCAGCGCCACCCGCTCGATGTAAGCGGGCCCCGCCAGAGTCGCCAGCATCTCGCTCATGCGGATGGGATAGCCGTTCGTTTTCGCGTTGCGCCCGGCCGGACTGGTCGTGGACTTTTGCCCGATCAGCGTCGTCGGGGCCATCTGCCCACCCGTCATTCCATAGATGGCGTTGTTGATGAACACTATAGTCAGGGGCAGGCTGCGATTCATCGTGTGGACGATCTCGCCCATTCCGATGGAGGCAAGGTCCCCATCTCCCTGATACGTGAAGACAATTTTGTCCGGGCGTACGGCTTTCGCCCCGCTGGCCAGCGCCGGAGCGCGGCCGTGAGCGGCTTCCACGAAGTCGAGGTCCATATACTGGTGCATCAGAACCGCGCACCCGACGGGAGCTACCCCTATCGTCCTGTTCTGGATGCCCAGCTCATCAATAGCCTCGCAGACCAGGCGATGAGCCACTCCGTGCGTACATCCCGGGCAATAATGGGTGTGAACGTCCGCCTTCCACACTTTTGGCATGTTAAAAACCTGAGTCTCACTCATTCAAAACACCCCCTTGCTTCTTACTTTTTAAGCAGTTCTCTGCATTTTTCCTCGACCTGGCGCACGGAGGGAGAAAAACCTCCCCAGCGTCCCGTCGTGGCTATGGGCAGGTCGCACAGCGTCGCCAGGCGCACGTCGTCCATCATCTGGAAGGACGCGCTCATCTCCACGTCCAGTATGCCCTTCACGCTTTTGGGCAGGTCGGAATAACCCGCCGTCGGGAACGGCCAAAGCGTTATGGGGCGCACCATCCCCACCCTGAATCCTTCCTCGCGGAGGTTGTTGATGGCCGAGCGGCAGACGCGGCTGGTCGTTCCATAGGCCGTGATGATCAGTTCCGCGTCGTCGATCATATAATGTTCGAATCGGGCTTCGCTGGTCCTGATGCGGCTGTACTTTTCCTGAAGGTGCGTATCGTGCGCCTCCAGCTTGTCGGGATCCAGCTGCATACTGTAGATCATGGCGCGTTTGCCGCCCCTCTCGTCCCACCAGCCCAGCGCCCAGTCCGCGTTGGTTTTGGGGTCTTCCGTTTTGCGGGATTTGATCTCGACGGCCTCCATCATCTGCCCCATGAACCCGTCGGCCAGAAGCATAACGGGTGTACGGTATTTCTGAGAAAGGTCGAAGGCGTCCTGCGTGAAATCGACGGCCTCCTGCAGGTTGCCCGGGGCCAGCACGATGACGTTGTAGTCGCCGTGTCCGCCTCCACTGGTGGCCTGCCTGTAGTCGCCCTGCGCCGGAAGAATGTTGCCCAGACCGGGTCCGCCGCGAGAAATGTTGACGATGACGCAGGGGAGCTCCGTCATCGCGATATAGGAAATTCCCTCGGACATCAGAGAAATACCGGGGCTGGAGGAGGTCGTCATGACCCTGTATCCCGTCGTCGCCCCGCCCATCACCATATTGATCGACGCGATCTCGCTTTCCGCCTGTAAATACGTCCCCCCGACCTTCGGCAGGTGGGCCGACATGTACTCCGGAATCTCGTTCTGCGGGGTTATGGGATAACCGAAGAAGTACTTACAGCCGGCCTGAATCGCCGCCTCCGCAATCGCTTCTGTTCCCTTCATCAATGACCTTGCCATATTCGCACCTCCTGACAAAATAACCGGCGTCGTCAGCCGTCGATCCGATACACGGACAACGCCACATCCGGGCATATCCTGGCGCACAGGGCACACCCCGTGCAGCCCTCCGTGAACTGCTCGACCGGACGATGGCCCTTCGGGTTGAGGTGATCGGATATCCTCAGGGTCTTCGCCGGACACGCCGTGACACACAGGCCACAGCTTTTACAAAACTCTTCCCTGACCGTCACACGTCCTTTTGGCATCGCAAAAAAACTCCTTTCTGCTGTAATTTATTCATTTCAGCCCGCATTTCCATACAAAACAGCCTCTCTTCAGGACCACATCTCGGATCCCTCCCACGGACGCGTCATAAAGCGCAGCATGGGCCACAGGGGAACCTCGCGGCCCCTTTTTCGCAGCAGTTCCTTCGTTTCTTCGTAAAACCCGGGAAGAGTCGTGGCGTAAAGAACCGGGAGCTTCATGTTGCGCCCGGCCTCCAAAACCACCTCCAGTCCCTCGACGATATCCGCGGGAACGGTGCTTTCCATCAGGTGAGAATTACTGACCAGCGCTCCCACGTCGAGGCCGCAGAGGGCCTCCATACGCATGGCCATATGCGCGACGCCCTCGGGCGTCGCCGTTTTTGGACGATAAGCGTTGACGATCAGAAGCAGTTTATACCCCGCGGCGCGAATGTCCGGCTCGAACTGCTTCAGAGCCATCACCCCGCCCGCGTCCCCACCCACATCGAGAATGAGATGATTGTACGCGTCGACGAGTGCGGCGCTTATCTGAGAATTGATGACGGACATATCGGACCACTTTGCGGCGCCTGGCGGATCGAGAACTGAAAAACCTTCCTGAGTGAGAGTTTCTGTGATTTGACGGATACAAAAATAAGGATTGATAATATCAGCATCGGCGATAGTGACTTTTTTGCCGTTTTGTTTCAGGCCCTTTGCGAGGTTGAGTACAAATTCCGTTTTTCCGGAGCCCAGCGCGCCCGTAACGGCAATCGCTTTGGGCCACTCATAACAGAGTGTAAGATCCCCCAGAATACCATCTTCCATTCATAACACCTCCCCTACTCTGAGTCTCTCTCCGCAGGCCCAGTCCGCGCCGCTCATTTTTCGCCGGCCCTCGCCCTGAACCTCCTGCAGTCGCAGAGCCCCGCTCAGACAGGCGACGACAGGATCCCCCTCCATGAAAGACAGAAGCTGCCCCGGCTGTCCCTCCGCCGCAAGCTCGACGGGAAAGGTGCGCCACAGTTTCAGCCTTCCGCTTTTAACCGCCACAAAAGCCCCCGGAGAAAAAGCAAGCGCCCTTACCGTGTTATGAATCTGAACATTCTTTTGGGTCCACGATACCTGCGCCTCTGTTTTATTTATTTTGGTAGCATATGTGGCGAATTCAGAATTTTGCTCTAAAAATCGACAACTTCCATCCGTTAAAGATTGTACCGCGTCACATGCAATCTGGCTACCCGCAAAAGCGAGGGATTCGTATAGTTCTTTTGACGTAGTTGCAAGGTCTACGG
>JAITPZ010000097.1 GCA_031289165.1 Synergistaceae bacterium | reverse complement strand
TCACAACGGGCACTATCCCCGGCACAGCATCAGCTACGACAATTTTTACGAGCGTTCGGTCAAAGCGTTTTCGTCCTTTATTTCCGATGTGAACAGGGGCGGCTATCCGGCGGACAAACACAAAATCTCCATGTCCGGGGACGAGTACGAGGCCTTCCTGCAGAACGTGAGGAACGATTGAAATGGGGCTCATAACGTCCCGGTCAAAGGGGTTTTCGACCTTTGACAATCCCCTTTGAGGGAGAAGAGGCGAGCACTGTGGAGCATTTCATACAGCTTCTGATCTTTGGAGTTCAGCTCGGAGTCATCTACGCGCTTATCGCGATGGGCTATACCATGGTCTACGGAATCATCCGTCTCATCAACTTCGCGCACGGCGATCTCGTCATGATCGGCGCGTTCACGGCCTATTTCGTCGCGCGCGTTCCGGGGTTCGGGTTCATTCCGGCCATGATCGCCGCGATGCTCGTCCCCGCCGTACTCAGCGTCATTATAGAGCGCCTGGCCTATCGGCCCCTGCGCAATCGGCCCCGCCTGTCCGTCCTGATCACGGCCATCGGCGTCTCGATCTTCCTCGAAAATTTCCCCCGGATGATCCCCGCCATCGGGCCCAACTACCGCCCCTTCCCCCAGCTCATCACCTTTCGGGAGTTTTCCGTTTACGGAAACGCCGTCGTCAACACGATTCAGATCACGAACATCGTCGCCTCGCTGATCCTCCTGACGCTCCTGATCGGAATCGTCAAATTCACGAAAATGGGACGCGCCATGCGCGCCGTGTCCTTCAACAAGGACGCCGCGGCCCTGATGGGCATCGACGTCAACGGGGTCATCGCCCTGACGTTTTTCATCGGCGCCGCTCTGGCGGGCGCGGGGGGAGTGCTCTACTCCCTCACCTATCCGATGATCGACATTCTGATGGGGGTATGGCTCGGGAGCAAGGCGTTCGTCGCGGCCGTTCTGGGTGGGATCGGATCCATCCCCGGCGCGGTTCTGGGGGGGCTGCTGATGGGGATCGTCGAGGTTTTCGCCACGGCCTTCAACTCGGAGCTGGGCTACGGGGCCGGATTTATCATTCTGATACTGGTGCTGCTGTTCCGGCCGGAGGGGCTCATGGGCAGGCCCACTATAGAGAAGGTCTGAGACATGGACAAAACCGGTTTTTCGGGGTTTCTGCGCGGAGTCGGACGATACGCGCCCCTTCTCGGGCTCATCGTCTTTTACATTGGGGTCACGTACCTGCGGGAGATTCAATACCTGAAGGCGTACTACCTCCAGGTTCTGATGTTCGGGCTCATCAACTGCATGGTGACGATGGGCCTGAACCTCATCAACGGCGTTACGGGGCAGTTTTCCATCGGGCAGGCGGGGTTCGTCGCGGTCGGGGCCTATACCTCCGCCGCGATAACGACGCTCATGTTCCAGTTCAGCGCGCTTTCTCCTCTGGCGCGTCCGTTCGTGTTCCTTATTTCCATCCTTGCCGCCGGGGCGGTGGCCGGGGTTTTCGGGTACATCATCGGGCGGCCGTCGCTTCGCGTGAAGGGCGACTACCTCGCCATCGTCACGCTGGGGTTCGGCGAGATCATCCGCGCGGTCATCCGCCTGATTCCGCAGGTGGGGGGCCCCAGAGGTTTTTCGGGCATTCCGCGTTACGTCAACCTCGCGTGGATACTCGCCTTTTTCGCCCTGACGATCTGGTTTCTGCGCAACTACATTTATTCCTCCTTCGGCAGGGCCTGCGTATCCTGCCGGGAGGACGACCTGGCCGCCGAAACGATGGGCATCAACACGACGACTCATAAAGTGCAGGCTTTCATCATCGGCGCCGTCACGGCCGGGGTGGCCGGGGCTCTTCTGGCTCACCTGCTGGGGTATCTGCACCCGGATCAGTTCTCCTACATCCGTTCGACGGACTTCCTCGTCTACCTCTACGCGGGCGGCGCGGGGACGATGAGCGGGGCCATCGCGGGGGCCATGGTCCTGACGATCCTCCCCGAGACGCTGCGTTTCCTCGCGGGCTGGCGTCTCGTCATTTATGGCCTCGCTCTGGTGCTGATGATGCTTTATCGGCCCAACGGGATCTGCAACGGGAAGGAATTTTCCTTTTTGATTCCCCCCCTCGCGCCCCGAAACCCGGAGGAGGCGAGGGACTGATGCCGATCACGCCGGAAAATCCTTCCGTACTGGAGGTGCGCGACCTCGGCATCCGCTTTGGAGGCCTGCAGGCCGTGGATTCCTTCCATTACAGACTGAAGGAGGGGGACCTGGGAGGGATCATCGGCCCCAACGGAGCGGGCAAGACGACAATATTCAACATGCTGACCGGCATCTACCCCCCGACGTCGGGAGAAATTTTCTTCCGGGGCGAAAACATCGTGGGAAAGTCCATTCACGACTTCACGGCCTGCGGCATCGCCCGGACGTTTCAGAACATTCGTCTTTTCAGGGAACTGAGCGCGCTCGAGAACATCAAAATCGCGAGCCACATGAGGGTCCGGTACGGCCTCTTTCCCGCGCTGTTTCGCGCGCCGTCCGTGCGCCGGCGTGAGGACGAGCTGGAATACGAGTGCATGGCCCTGCTCGACCGGCTCTCCCTGACGCAGTACGCGCACAGCAGGGCGAGCAGCCTGCCCTACGGGATACAGCGCAGGCTGGAGATCGCGCGCGCTCTCGCCACGTCGCCCCGGCTCCTGCTGCTCGACGAGCCGGCGGCGGGCATGAACCCTCAGGAGGTGGACCGGCTCGCGAAAACGATTCTCTGGATTCGCGACGAGTTCAAAGTGACCATCCTCCTGATCGAGCATCACATGCAGCTCGTCATGAACGTCTGCGACCACATCTCCGTCGTCAACTTCGGAAAGCTGATCGCGGAGGGGACGCCGGGGGAAATCAGGACCAATCCCGCCGTTATCGAAGCGTATCTCGGAAAGGGAGGAAAATTCTGATGCTGCTGGAAGTAGAGGACCTCAGAGTTTCCTACGGCGCCATCGAGGCGGTCCGGGGCGTCTCCTTTTCCGTGGACCGGCACGAGATCGTCACGCTCGTCGGGGCCAACGGCGCGGGAAAAACGAGCATTCTCAGGGCTCTGTCCGGCCTGGCGGAGCTTTGCGGCGGTTCCGTCAGGTATTCCGGGCAGGAACTCCGCAACGTCCGGCCTCACGATATCGTGCGCAGGGGAATTTCCCACGTTCCGGAGGGACGGCTTGCCTTTCTGAACCTGTCGGTGCATGAAAACCTGCTGTTGGGGGCCTACACCCGCACGGACGGGGAGGGCGTCAGAGAGAGCCTGGAAAAAGTCTACGCGCTCTTTCCGCTTTTAAGGGAACGGAGGCGTCAGGTCGCCGGGACGCTCTCGGGCGGAGAGCAGCAGATGCTGGTTTTGGGCCGCGCGCTGATGAGCGACTGCAAACTCCTTCTGCTGGACGAGCCCTCTATGGGCCTGGCCCCGATTCTGGTGCAGGAGGTGTTCGACACCATTGTGAGCGTGCGCGCAATGGGAACGCCGGTTCTGCTGGTCGAACAGAACGCCAGCATGGCGCTGTCGATCGCCGATCGCGGCTACGTTCTGGAGACGGGACGGGTGACGCTCTCGGGGAAAGCCTCCGACCTGGCGCAGATGGAGGAGATTCGCGCCGCCTATCTGGGCGAGTAAAAGGACCCCGGGGCGCTGCCCCGGACCTCGCAAAGGGTCGTGGACCCTTTGAACCCGGTATGGGGATGGGGTTACCGCAGATGCGGGGCTTCGGAATTGAATTTCATAAAAATCATTGGAGGGACTCAGTATGATACGCAAGTACGAGGTTTTGCAAAAGATCGAGGACGCGGGAGTCGCCGGGATCATCCGGGTGGATGACGTCGAGTACGGCATTATGGCGGCGGAGGCGATCTTCGAGGGCGGGATTCCGGTGATCGAGGTTTCGATGACGCATCGGGGCGCGGTGGAGATCATGGCGCAGATGACGGCGCGGCTCGGCAAAAAGGGCCTGCTTCTGGGGGCGGGGACCGTCGCGGACCCCGAAACGGCGCGGGCCTGTATGCTGGCGGGTGCGGAGTTCATCTTCGCCCACTGCTTCAGCGAGGACGTGGCGCGCATCTGCAACCGCTACGGCGTGCCCTACATCCCCGGCGTCGGCTCGGTGACCGAGGTGATGCGGGCGTTCGAGTGGGGCTCCGACGTGGTGAAGGTGTTCCCCGGCGAGGTGCTGGGCCCCCAGTTCATAAAGGCGACGCGCGGCCCGCTGCCGAACGCGAAGATGCTGGCCGTCGGCGGCGTCACGCCGGAGAACCTGGGCGACTGGTTCAAAGCCGGAGCCGTGGGCGTGGGCCTGGGTTCCGCCCTGACGAAGCCCGGCGGCAAAGAGGGCACCCCTGAAACGATCCGGGCCGCCTCAAAAGACGTCATCGCCAGAATCGCCGCAATCCGCAAACAGAATTAATTTCAGGAAGGGGTTTTTGTTATGAACGCAGTGTTGCAGAAAATCGCGGACGTGGGGATCGTCCCCGTCGTCAGGCTGGATACGCCCGATCAGGCCCTGCCTCTGGGTCGCGCGCTGATCGAGGGCAGGCTTCCCGTCGCGGAGGTGACGTTCAGGACCGACGCGGCGGAGGAGTCCATCAAACGGATGACCGCCGAGCTGCCGGCGCTGCTGGTCGGCGCGGGGACGGTCACGACCGTCGAGCAGGCGAAGCGCGCCGTCGCGGCGGGGGCCAAATTTCTCGTCTCGCCGGGCTTCAACCCGACGGTGGTGAAGTACTGTGTGGACAACGATATTCCGATCACGCCGGGGATCAACAGCCCCTCGCAGATCGAACAGGGGCTTGAGCTGGGCCTGACGGTGCTGAAGTTCTTTCCCGCGGAGCAGTCCGGGGGGCTCGAAATGTTAAAAGCCTTCGCCGGACCCTACGGCAGCGTCAAATACATTCCCACCGGCGGCATCAGCGTCAAAAACATGGTGGACTACCTGTCGTACCCCAAAATTCTGGCCGTCGGCGGAAGCTGGATGGTGAAGCCCGAGCTGCTCGCGGCCGGAAACTACGCCGAGGTGACGCGCCTCTGCCGCGAGGCCGTGATGACCTCCCTCGGCTTCGAGCTGCGCCATCTGGGCATCAACGAGCCCGACGGGGACGCGGCGCTGAAGGACGCGGAGACGATGGAAAAACTGTTCGGTTTTTCCGTAAAGCAGGGCAACAGCAGCCACTTCGCGGGCGTCGGCTTCGAGTTCATGAAGACGATGTACCTCGGGAAAAACGGACACATCGCCATCGCGACCGTGAGCCCGGACCGCGCCGTTGCGTATTTCGCGGGCCTGGGCTTCAAAACGAGGCCCGAGACTGAAAAACGCGACGCCTCCGGGTCTCTTGCCGTCGCCTACCTTGAGGTCGAGATCGGCGGCTTCGCTGTCCATCTGGTAAGGAAGTGACGCCGGGGGATTACCGCCTCCGCGCTGAAACTCAGGCTGACATCGGGTTCCATATATTTTGAACTGTCGGCTGTATGAGAACGATAGTTATATGGCATAGCTTTCGTTCTGCGCGGGGGCGTTTTCCTCGTTGTGGAGAGATTTCCAGACCCTGTGGACGAGCCAGTTGTAGCGGGGAGAGTCCTTTACGTCTCCCGCTTTCCGGGGGACGGAGAGATCCACGTCTATGATTTCCTTGATCGTTCCGGGGTGGCTGGTCA
>JAITPZ010000095.1 GCA_031289165.1 Synergistaceae bacterium | reverse complement strand
ACCTTTGTCAGTACATGATTCCCAGCATTTTATTCCGCGCAAATCTGTCTCGTAAGCTGTCCGCGCTGGAGGAATACGACCGGGATTACATCATGAATCGCGTCAACTACTACAATAAGCTGGAACATGACTTTCACGTCACTGAGAGCATGATTCAGCTGAGGGATTTCAACCTGCGGGGACTGAAAAGGCTGGGTATAAGCCTGAAACACAGCCACGCATACTTTTTCGATACCTGGGAATATATACGTTATTTTCCCCTGGACAACTGGCTGGCGTACAGGTACGGCGACGTCACGGACATCCCCGCTTTCCCGTCGATCGTCAAGAGCAGGCCGATAGACGGCGACAATCAAAATTCCATTCTTCTGAAACTGAATAAAGTGCGGCACTTTATGTTCGCCAGCGACAAAAAGAGTTTTCAGGACAAACAAAACAGGCTGGTGGGCAGAAATCGCATTACCAAAGCGCAGATTCGACGCGCGGAATTCTGGGAGATGTATTTTGGCCACCCCCTGTGCGATCTGGGCGCCACGGGAACCCGCGTCGTATATCCGCAATGGCATACGGATTTCATGACCATCGCTGACCATCTCGATTTCAAATTCATCCTCTGCCTCGAGGGCAACGACGTCGCGTCGAACCTGAAATGGGTGATGTCCTCCAATTCCATCGCCGTAATGCCCGAACCCGTTTATGAAACATGGTTCATGGAGGGCACGCTTATTCCCGACGTCCACTATATCGCGATCAAAAAGGATTATTCCGACCTGGAACGGAAGTTGAACTACTATCTCCAAAATACGGATAAGGCCCTGGAAATCATCGAAAACGCGCATCGGTACGTAAAGCGCTTTCAGGACAGAAAGTGCGAAGATCTGGTTTCCCTTTTGACGCTCCAAAAATATTTCGCCGCCTGCCTGAAAACAGCCGAAGCGCCGTTCAGCGGCGGCGTCGTCAATTTCGTATTCTGAGGTAAAAGCAAAGCCTCGAGGCCGGGAATTGGCGCCGGCCTGACAGGATGTTGGTATAATATCGTCCTGTGCGGGGAACGTCGTGTCCGCGTGAGTTGGGCAAAATAGTCCCGTGCAGGTTCTGTATTTTTTCGAAGGGAATGTGCGCCATGTCCGAAGAGAACGAGCTCGCCAGCGATGTCATTCACATCGTTCTGGCCGTCTACGACCCGAAGGGGACCTACTCCAGACACGCGGGGGTCGTCATGGCCTCCATTTTCGAACATACGAAAAGCCCGGTCTGCATCCATATTCTGCATGATAAAACCCTGACAGAACACAATCGCGTACTCCTGAACGAGACTGCGGAACCCCACGGTCAGCGAGTGGCGTTCCACGACGTGTCCTCCCACATGGAGCGCATGAGCAGGGAGTCCATCGAACTGGCTCGAGACCGCTTTTCGGCAGGGTCGCTGTTTCGCCTGCTGATACCGGACGTCCTGACGCTGGAGAAAGTCATTTATCTGGACTGCGACATCGTAGTCAACATGGACATCCGGGAACTCTGGGAGGTACCCCTCGAGGGGCACTCTCTTGCGGGGGTGCCGAATCGTCCCGCAGAGGATCCTTTCGGGCACTTTTCCCCCAAGCCCATCCGCCTGAAGCTCGTGGGGTGCGACATAACGAAATACATCAACTCCGGGGTACTGTTTATGAACCTCTCCCGAATCAGAGAGAAATTCAATCTGGTTCAGCAAAGCGATCGGTGGTTCAAACGCTATCGACACTGTTCCGAACTGCCGGATCAGGACCTGATCAACTCGTGTTTCCGCGGAGACATAAAAATCATAGAAAGCAGGTTCAATAATTGTCATGTACACAACGGCGACATCTCCAATTCGATACTGCACGCCACAGGTACTCCCAAACCCTGGAACGGATTCAGGGATACGGCCCTGGAACGTCTTTACTGGAAAACCTGCCTCAAAACACCCTGGGGACGCCTGACGCCGGATGAAGTTGTAGATCTCATGCTGGACGTGGCCAAAGACTCTCCGTTTACGCATCGGCACACGTTTCAATGTTACAAAAAAATATTTTCCCGCCTGCGAAAAGACGTTCTTTTAAGCAACCCCGTGGTCACTCTGTGGTTTTTACTGAAATTTTTTTATCACGAGGTTCTGAGCCATATTTGGCAGGGCTGTCGGTAAGGACAGGGGTATGGGGTATAAGGCGGCTTTTCTGCTTCGCGACCTCGGCGAAGGGGGCGCGGAACACTCGGCGTTGCGGCTCGCTAACGGACTGGCGCGGGACGGGCTGGACGTCGCCCTGTTTGTGTTCAAACGCAGGGGCCCCCTGCTGGCGGAAGTTTATCCGAAGGTCGAAGTCGTGGACCTGAAGGGCTCGTTCCTCGGGCTCCTGAGACGGCTTCGCTCGTCCCGGATCGACTTTCTCCTGCCCGTCTACACCTCCATGAGGGCGCTTCTGGCCAAGCGGCTTCTGCGTTCCGACTTTCACGTCATATTGTCGCAGCGCAACATGTTCACCCTGGACCGAGGCCCCCTTCAGACGCGACTGCGCTTTTTGCGCTGCCGCCTGCTCTACCCGCTGGCCTCGGCGTGCGTCTGCATTTCACGGGGCGTCGCGGAGGAGATGAAGGCCCTGGGGCTCGTCGAGCCCGAAAAAATTCGCGTCATCTACAACCCTGTGCTGACGGACGACCTGCTCGCCCGAATGGAAGCGCCTCTCGATCATCCGTGGTTCGGGGAGGGCAGCCCGCCGGTCGTCCTTGGCGTGGGACGCCTGGGTTATCAGAAGAACTTCGCGATGCTGATCCGGGCGTTCGCCTCACTGGCTCCGCGGCGCCCGGAGCCAAGGCTTCTGATCCTGGGGGAAGGCAGAGAACGGGCCATGCTGGAGGGACTCATCCGGGAGAAGAACCTCACGGACCGCGCGGCGCTGCCGGGATACGTCCCAAACCCCTGTTCCTACATGAAACGCGCGGCTCTTTTCGTCCTGACATCCCGCTTCGAGGGGTTCGGCAACGTCGTGGCCGAGGCGCTGGCCTGCGGCTGCACCGTCGTCTCCACCGACTGCAGAAGCGGCCCCGCCGAGATCCTGGAAAACGGCAGGTACGGATATCTGGCGAAAACGGACGACGAGGCCGACGTCGCGCGGGCGATGGAGGAAGCTCTGCAACACCCGCTGCCCGCCGAAGAGCTGAAAAAGCGCGCGGCGTTTTTTTCCGAACGGCGCGCCGTGGAGGAATACGAACGACTGTTCGGAGAGCTGAACTCGAAAAAGAGCGCCGACTGCGCAAAAAATACAGGTCTGACAGTATAAACAGGGAGGCGAATCGCCGTGCGGAAGAAGAAAATGCAGGGATACCGGCCCCAGCCCGGGGAAAAGATCCTGTGGATACGGTTCAGCGCCTTTGGCGACGTCCTGCAGGCCGCGGCGGGGGCGCATCGTTTCAAAATGAAATACCCGGACGTTCGCCTGACGTTTCTGACCAAACCGGACTACGAAAATATCCTGAAAGTTCAGCCTTATATAGATGACCTGATGTTCTGGGACATCAAAAAGCGTCCGTGGGATTTTTTCAAAATCGTTCAAAAGATTCGCGGGGCGAACTTCAAATGGCTTTTCAGCCTGCACCGGGGAGGCGCCGCCGCCTGCATCGCGCACTTCAGCCGCATTCCCCGGCGATTCGGCTACAACAGCGGAATGCAGTTCTGTTACGAGGCCACTCACTGGGAATCCCTGGACTCTCTGGGAGTAGATTTCAGGAGGCGGGACGACAAAGCGATCTTCACGACGCCGGAGCACCGGGAAAAGGCGGAGGCGATGCTGTCGGGCCTGCCCGATAAAAAACTTTTCGCCGTCATCGGGGCCAGCAAGCCCCAGAAGTTCTGGCCGGTCCGGCACTGGATCGAATTTCTGTCGCCCCTGGCGAACGAGGGATGGGGAATCGTACTGAACGGACATGGGGAAAAGGAGGCGCGAACGGCGCGGGAGATCGAGGACGCTTTAAAGGCCCGCGTCCCGGACCAGGCGGTGCTGAACCTGGTGGGGCAGACGCCCTTTCCCCTGATGGCGGCGACGGCACAGGCATGCACGGCCGCCGCGGGCAACGACACGGGTCCCCTGCACCTCGCCGCTCTGGGGGGAACTCCAACCCTCGGGTTTTTCGGCGTCACGGACGCTTGCGGGATGGGCTTCCGTATGCCCTGGTTCCGGGAGGCGCGAGTGACCTGCCCAAAAGCGGGCTGCCGCGACTACGACTGCCCGCTGGACTGTCTGGCTGACATCTCGCCCGAGAGAGCTCTGACGGCGTTTCGAGAGCTGACCGCGCAGGAAGAGGAAAAATAATCACCTGAATCGTCTCGGCGGCGGCTACTTACTCCCCGGCCCGCGCGTCGCGTTTTCGAACCTCCGCGCTCTACAGGGGAGCGAGGTTTTCGACGAACTCCTGCCCCTCCTCGACGGAAAGCGCCTCTCCCTCTCCCGCCCCGGGCTCCAGCACTTCGCGCATGCGCGCCACCGTGCAGCCGTTTTCCTCGAGCGCCTCCTTGATGGCGAAGGCGAACTGGGGCGCGTTGGGGTAATCTCCGTGAATCCCGAGGGTGTGTACCTTCATCGGAATCGTCGTTCCCGCGATCGTCTCGAGAAGCCCCTCTCCCAGAAGCCTCAGAATTCTGTCCGTAGCCGCCCTGGGATCGGCAATGACGTCGCCGCGCTCGCCCCGGGGCACCAGAGTTCCATCTTCGTGATATCCCCGATCCGCGTAAATCTCGGCGGCAAAGGAAATTCCGACCTCCGCCGCCGCGCTCTCGAAGCAGGAGGTCGCCTGTCCCACAAGGATCAGGTTTTTGCTTGCGTCCCGAACGGCGCAGGCGATGGACTTGGCCACGGGAAGGTCGGACGAGCCCCTTTCGTAAAGCGCGCCCTGCGGCTTCACGTACTCGAGTTTGACGTTGTTCGCCCGGCATATCGCCTGCAGCGCCCCGATCTGGTAAAGCGTGTAGGCGTAAATTTCATAAGGCGTCATGTTCATGTTACGTCGGCCGAAGCCCTGAAGGTCGGGATACCCCGGTTGTGCGCCGATTCCCACATCGGCCCGCCGCGCCGCACCGGTCGTCGTCTGCATGATGAGAGGGTCGCCCGCGTGAAAACCGCAGGCTATGGACGCGGAACTCACAATACGCAGCATCGCGTCATCCATTCCAATTTTCCAGGGACCGAAACTTTCTCCCAGCGTGCTGTTCAAATCTATCAACGGCATAATGCACCCTTCTTTCCAAAATCTTCCAGAATTTCCCGGGAAGATCGATTACAACTCAGAAACGAGGAACGCTCCACAGGCGCAAAGGCCGACCCGCTCCCGGGGAGTTCAACGGAGCCTCCCCGCTTTCCCGGCATCCCGCCGCCCAAAATCAGACCTCCGGCCTGCGAGGCGCGAACATCTGAATAAACGTCTTATGAGTATCGCGCGGCAAAATGCGATATCCCCTCTTTTCCTTGGTCAGCCACAAAAAATAGTCTTTGTAAAACGACGAGGCCATCTCCAGGATGGACTTGCCCCGGTTTTCCTTAATGTGTTCATAGGTGTTCTTGAGCACTCGATCCTCGTCGCTGTCCCATCGAAACGTCCCGAGCGCGTAGGCCAGAGACTTCTCGGCGGACGTGGTCGGAAACATCGGCAGGAGGATCGTGTGATCCCCCCAGTCGTACGTCCCAAGCCCCTGGCCGGGGATGAAGATCACGCGCGGAACCCCGTACATGCGAATACGCGGGACCGCGAACATGTCCATGTCCATGTCGCACAATTCCTCCACCATTCGGGACGCGGCCTCGTACGACATGGGCTCGGAGTCCTGAGGGCACAGAAGCGACTGCTCGCACCGGGCGACCTTCGCGGGAACGGCCATGTACTCCTTCTTTTTGAGCAGCATATTTTTAAGTTCTCTGCGCATCATCTGCTGTGAAAACTGCCCGCAGGCGTCCGCGACCTTCTTCGCGCGCACCCGGGCCTTGTCCTCGTCCTGGCGGCTGTACACGATCTTCCGCGCCATGATTCCGGTCGACTCGTGCAGCGCCATGAACATCTCGGCCTCCGGCAACCCAAGGGGATCCTCTTCGTCCTTCTGGGCGATGGAGAGCTGCGTCGTCATCGCGTGTTCCGCCTCGCTGTAGCGGAAACGATCCTGCGACATCGCCTGTTTGACGTCCTCCGGGGCCTCGCGAAACTCTTTGGTGCGCATCTCGACCTTCGTGGCGTTTATGAGGCACCCGTCGAGGGTGGAGGCGATTTTCTCCGCGTCCCCCGGCGTCATGTTCGCGCACCGGGAGACGATCTTCTCCATTTCCGCGTCGCGCTTCTCCTGCAGACCCTTCAGCTGTGCCTCCAGGTCCTCCGCCCTGACGGCGCCGGAGGCGCAGACCGGGCCGGGGACGGACTGCCGGGTGATCATCGCCCAGCATTCCGCTATAAAGTCCGAAAAGGTCTGATACTGAAAGATGCCCGACCCGGTTTTGCGCGCCAGAGCCTCCGCGGGATCGAATTTAGCGTTCTTTGGCGTCACCGTGTCGTTCAGAAAGCCGAAATCGATAAAAAGACGCTCTTCGTCGTCAAAGAAAAGGCGGTCGGGAAACGACTCCGTCTGAGCATCCACAAGGGCGCCCACAAGGTCCCAGTACTTGTCCGAAAGCTGCTTCCACTCTTTCCTGGCTTTGGATTTATCCTCGTTCTTTCCGGAAGCGACGTATTCCAGGTATCTTCCGGAAATTTTTTCCATTTCTTCGCCCGTCCTGACGACATCCGGCACTTCCACCCAACGTCTGAACACAATTTTTTCAGTCATAGGCAAATCTCCCCTGAATGATTCCAAGGTACGGCGCCTCCCGCCTCCGGCCCGTCTTTGGCATCGCAAAAAATACGGTGACCTTCCCGTCAAGTATAACATTTAAGAGAATCAGCTCACTCTGAATTTGTCGAAAAAATCCGCTTCTCCTCACATCCGTCTCTCTTTTTACGTCCCCGGTTCCGACAGCATAGCAAATCTTCGGCGAAAAAGTCAGCGAAAATATGCGCCTCTCGCCGACGCGCCGGGCCGATTTCCGATATAATAGGCTCCGCCGCGTCCGTGATGCGGCAGAGGCGCGTTCGCGCACATATCGAAAAAATTATTTCTGAAATTTTCCGGGGAGGTCATTCGAGTGACGCAATTCATTGGGCTGCTGACGAGCAACGGATACGTTCAGGCGATCATGGGCTATGCGGTTCTTCTGATTTTGATCGGCTGGTTCGTCGGCGGCAGGGTCAAAAATTCTTCCGGATTTTTCGTCGCGGGGCGCAGGCTCTCCGCGGGGCTGCTGTTCACGACGCTGATCGCGGCCAACATCGGGGCGGGGTCCACCGTCGGCGTCGCGGCCATCGCGTACCGGTCCGGGGTGTCGGCCTGGTGGTGGATCGGCAGCGCGGGCATCGGGTCGATGATCCTGGCCTTCCTGGTGGGGCCGCGCATATGGCGCATCGCCTGCCGCCACAACCTCTACACGCTCGGAGACTATCTGGACAGGCGCTACAGCAGGACGTTCCGCGGTCTTTTCTCCGGCATGATGGCGGTCGGAACGCTGGCGCTCTTTTCCGGACAGCTTCTGGGCATCGCCTGGATTCTCGAGGTCGTCGCCGAGGTGCCGAAGGAGGCGGGCGTCATCGTGGGCGCGGTCGTCACGACGCTTTACTTCATGGCCGGCGGTCTGCTCTCTGCGGCGATCGTCAACCTCGTCGAGGTCGTGGTCATCCTCGCCGGCTTCCTGGTCGCCCTCCCCTGCGTCTGGTCCTTCATGGGAGGATGGAGCGGGCTGGTCGAAAAGGTGAGCCAAAACCTGGCCGGGGCGGACGCCGGCGTTCTTCCCGATTACTTCTCCATGGGCGGCATCGGGACAACCGTCATCATCGGCTATCTGGTGATGCTGGTCCCCTCGTTCTTCATCTCGCCGGGATTGATCGGCAAGGTATTCGGAGCGCGCGACGAGCGGGCCATAAAGGTGGGAACGGCGGTCAACGGCGTCGTTCAGCTCTTTTTCGCGATTATCCCCGTCGTCATCGGCATGGCGGCCTTCGCGTGCTTTCCCGACCTGAGCCGTCCCGACCTGGCCCTGCCCACCGCCATGAAGGAGATGATGCCCTTCGGCATCGCCACGCTGGCGCTGGCGGCCATTTTCGCGGCAGAGGTCAGCACGGCCGACGCGGTGCTCTACATGCTGGCGACGTCCGTCTCCAACGACCTCTACAGGACGTTCCTGAACCCCGCGATCGAAGACAGGGCCCTGCTCGGAATGACCCGCGTCGTCACCCTCGCGTCGGGGCTTCTCGGCATCATATTCGCGCTCTTCCTGGACAGCATCATCTCTGCCCTGACGATCTTCTACTCGCTGATGAGCGTCTCCCTGGCCGCGCCGCTGGTCTTCGGCCTGTTCACGCGACGCGCGTCCAACGCAGGAGCGCTGCTTTCCTCCGTATGCGGCGTGGTGCTGACGCTTTTTTGCACCTTCTACAGGGCTGCGCCGTCGGTCAACCTTCTCGTGGGCAAACTCGACACCGCGACCCATCTGGTGGACTTCGGCTTCACAAAACTGAACGCCACCACCTGCGGCATTCTGCTGGCCTTCGTCGTGATGGCGCTCTCGCTCGTCCTGCCGCCCCCAAAGAACCAGGAGGCGGAATTCTCCGAATTGAAATCAAAGGCCTGACGCGCCCTGTTTGGGGCGTCATCTCTGAAAGACCTCTTGCGCTCGATCCTGTCTGATTCCAGATCGCGCAACAGAAGTTCGAGCTCCTGATCCGACGGCCTTTTCATTACGCGAAATTCGTTCTCCGCCTGTTCAGCAGGTCGGCCGCCTTCAGGACGTGTTTTGCCAGGACGGAGGTCGTCACGGCTCCGACTCCGCCGGGGACGGGGCTGATCATGGAGACCTGCGGGGCGACGACGTCGTAGTCCACGTCTCCGCAGAGTTTCCCGTCCTCTACATTGATGCCGACATCGACGACTGCGGACTTCTCCGAGACGAAAGCGGGTGAGAGCATTCGGGCCTTTCCCGCGGCCGCGACGACGATGTCGGCCCTTTTGCAGATCTCCTCCATGTTTCGCGTTTTTGTGTGACAGATCGTGACGGTCGCGTTCCGCATCAGCATCAGCATCGCCAGAGGGCGTCCGACGACCATGCTGCGCCCGACGACGACGACGTTTTTCCCCGCGGGGTCCAAGTCGTAATGGTCCAGCATCTCCATCACGGCCGACGGCGTGCAGGGGGCGAACCCGTCCTCCGCGCCGGAGAACACCTTCGCGGCGCTGAGGGGGCTCATTCCATCGACGTCCTTCAGGGGGTCGATCGCCTTTTTGATCGCCTCCTCGTCGAGGTGCTTCGGCAGGGGGCGAAACAGCAGAATTCCGTGAACGTCCGGCGACGCGTCGATCCCGGCAAAGGCGGCCGCGAAGGACTCCTGGTCGACGGTCTCCGGAAACTCGAATACCTGCGCCGCGATGCCCAGCCCCTCGAAGCGTTTGAGCGCCCCCCGCTCGTACGCCAGGTCGTCAGGGCGCGAGCCGACGCGCACGATGGCCAGTTTGGGCTCGATATTTCTCCGCCTCAGAGCCGCCAGGTCCCGCTCCAGAGCTTCCCTCATCCGCGCGGCGACCTCCGCGCCCTTCATGATCGTCGTCATGCTCGAATTTCCCTCTTTCTTCTGTAGATAAACCAGTAGATCAGGCCCACGAACAGGCCTCCGCCGACGATATTCCCCAGCGTCACGGGGAGCAGGTTACGCGTTAAAAACGAGCCCCAGTCCAGAAAGGCGATGGCCTCCGACGTCGCGCCCAGCTTCAGCGCCTGATCGACGTAGAGGGGGACCGCCTTCGCCATGATGCCGGCGGGGATGTAGTACATGTTCGCGACGCTGTGTTCAAATCCCGACGTGATAAAAAGCCATATGGGGAAAAAGATGGCCAGCAGCTTGCCGGTGACGTCGTTCGCGGCCGAGGCCATCCAGACCGCCAGGCAGACCAGCCAGTTGCAGAGGATGCCGAGGCAGAAGCCCTTCGTAAAGGTCAGCCCCGTCTTGTACGCGGCCAGCTTCAGCGTGAAACCGCCGAGCAGCCCTCCCGAAAAATCGAGCTGTCCCCCCCCGTGAATCAGATACGCCAGCAGCACGGACCCGATGAAGTTGCCGAGGTAGACGCACAGCCACCCCCGCAGCATGGAGAAGGGCGAGATCTTACGCTCGACGCAGGCGACGATCATCAGGCAGTTGCCCGTGAAAAGCTCCCCGCCCGCGACGACGACCAGCATCAGCCCCGTCGCGAACAGCGCGCCCGCCAGCGCCTTGCCCAACCCCACAGACTCGATGGTGTGTATCGCCACGTTCGATCCCTCGGACGCGAAGGCGATGAACGCGCCCGCCAGAATGCCCAGAACGACCTGATCGACCGGAGAAAGCCCGGCCTTCTTCTGCCCCGTCCCGACAAAGCTCTCCGTGATCTCCGCCGGAGTCAGAAACTCCTTCTGCATACACTCGCCTCCCTGTCGGTTCGAAATGATGCGTCGATTCTACTCCGAGTCCAGCTCGTCCAGCTTCCCGAGGTTGACGTGGCAGTAACCGTTCGGATTTTTTTCGAGGTAGTCCTGGTGATACTCCTCGGCCGGGTAAAAGTTCTCCAGAGGCTTCAGCTCGACGGCCAGGGGCCTGTCCCACTTCGCCGCCTGTTCCGCAAAGACGCGCTCGCTCGCGCTCAGGTCGTCGGGCGCCGTGGTGTAGACGCCGGTGCGGTACTGCGTCCCGACGTCAGGCCCCTGTTTGTTTTTGCTCAGGGGGTCGATGATCGTGAAAAACGCGTCCAGAAGTTTTTTCAGAGGCAGCTTACGGGGGTCGTACAGCACATGCACCGTCTCCGCGTGCCCCGTGTCCTCGTGACAGACCTGCTCATAAGTGGGGCTTTCCGTCTTCCCGTTGGCGTAGCCGACGGTTGTCGTCGCGACCCCCGGCACGCGCGCGATAAACGCCTCCGTCCCCCAGAAGCACCCCCCCGCAAGGTAAATCTCCCGGAGTTCCCCTTCGTCGAACGTCTTCCCGCCGTTGGGATTCACAGGCAGCTTCCGATTGGCGGACTGCGCTCCGTCCTCTGACTTTTCCATCATACCCTCCTCCGACATTTACAATGTCCCAATGCGCCCCATTATTCGGGGCGATTTTGCAGCGCCTCGATCCTCTCGACAGAAAGCCCCGTAAATCTGGAGATCAGCTCCGGCACCATCGCGTCCGCAAACATCGACCGCGCCGTCTCAGGTTTCCTGTGCTCAGGGAAATTAAAGCACAGCCATAAGGCTGGCGCAACCCGTGAAAAAGCAGCTTCCGATGTCGCCCGGCGCTCCCTGAAGTATAATGAAACGAGGGTGATGACATGAGAATCAACAGACGCAACGATTACGCTACCGAAATGCCCCCCCGAATACCTGCTCGATAAGTCCTCGTTTCTCGACGTCCAGGTGCGCCGCAGCGAGCGTCACGAAAAAATGATCGTCGAGATGCAGGCGAAGGACGAGAAGAACATCGAGCGCAGAACGCTGCACTACCGGGGACACAGCTA
>JAITPZ010000084.1 GCA_031289165.1 Synergistaceae bacterium | reverse complement strand
AGCCACACCCTGATCATCCTTGCCGAGGGCGTGATGCGGGGCAACGACATGAAGGACAAACTTCAGGACACGGGCGGCTACGACGCGCGCGTGACGGTTCTGGGCTACATCCAGCGGGGGGGCAGTCCCTCGTCGTTCGACGTCATACTGGCCTCGCGTATGGGGGCCTACGCCGCGGAGTCCCTTTTCGTGGGGAAGACGGGCGTCATGGTCGGAAACCTGAACCATCGAATGGTGCTGACGGACCTGGAGCGCACCTGGTCCGAGCAAAAACGCCTGAGTCCGGAGCTTCTGGGGCTGATGGAAAAGTTGAACTGATACGGAATTTTGACGTATTTTGATATGAATACAGCCGGGTTGCAGGCGGTGGTCGCATCTGACGCGCAGGGACGCGGGGCCTCGTCCCTCTGTCGCCCCGAGTTTTGGGAGGAGGCTCTGCGCCTTCTTACGGAGGCGTCTCGTGTCCTGATCGTGACGGGTTTTTATATTCGGAGGGCGGGTGCGCCTGAGACGGACGGCCCGCCGGGCGCCGTGATTCTGGGACGCGCTCTGGCCGGAGCGGGAAAGCGAGTCGTTCTGCTGACCGATCGCCGGAATTACGAATGCCTCCGAGCCTGTTCGCGCAGCGTGGGGGGCCCTCCGGTGGCCCGCGTCGACGATCCCTGGAAGATATCCATGTGGATGGACCTCCTGATCTTTATAGAACGTCCGGGGCGCGCCGCGGATGGTCGCTATTACAATATGAAGGGCGAGGACATCGGCGACGTCGTAATTCCTCTGGACGACCTGGCGGAGCCTGCCGAAGGGCGGGGCGTTCCCGTCCTGTCTATAGGCGACGGCGGGAACGAGGCGGGGATGGGGGCTCTTTACGACTCCCTGCTTCAGATATTGCCGGGTTATGCGAGGTGCATTTCGCGGGTTCCCTCGCGGGTCTGTCTGCCCGTCGACGTCTCGAACTGGGGGGGATACGCTCTGGCCGCTCTTTTGTCGTCCCATTATCGCCGCTGGCTGGGCGCCTGCGAAAATGAGGAGGCCACGATGCTGCGGGCGCTTTTGGACGCCGGAGCGGTCGACGGAATTTCGGGGGTCGCGGATATGTCCGTGGACGGGATTTCGCTGGTCGATCTGGACAGGATCTCTCTTGCCATTCGAAACTGGTATTTGGGGAGCTTTTAGGGTATAATGCAAAAAAAGCGCAGGCCGTTTTTGCTGATAGTGATATTTTTTGCCGCAATTCTGGCATTCCTTTCCTTCTGGGTTATTCGACAGAACAGCATTCGGCCAGGCGAATCTTTAATAGTTCACAACGTAGTGGTCAGCACTGAGCTGGACGATAAACTTCGCCTCACGGGCGCCGTTTCCAGGTTTTCATACGGGACAAGGCAGGTATGTCTGCGCTTTGACTACGGCAGGGCCGCGGAGGGCAGCGAAATTCGAATTCTCTGGTTTATGGGAGAAAAACTTGTTCAGGCGGATACTTATTCTCTGTCTGCCCCGTCCGGTTCAAAAATTTACTGTCTGGTGCGGGAGAACGGCCAGTCTTTACCCAGAGGCTCCTACTCTATCGGTATTCTCAGTAACTTGGAGCGTCTTCCCGATTTCAGGTTTGAGATTTATTAGGGACGCCTTTTCGATCCATCCGATCGTTGCCCCGGTTTTATATCCGGGGAGGTCGTCCTATTATCACGTTGAGGTGAAATTGAGAATGATTTATATTTTGCTGTACAGGGTATCCCACGGTTATGGTTGTCGTTAAGGAAGCGAAGGACGGACAGGCGACGTCCCGAAGAAGGACGAGGGTCGCGCCCGACGCGGTTGTGGCCACGGAAACTCCGGTGACGAGGAGACGAACGACGGTAAAAACGTCGCAGCGGGCCGAAGAGGAGGAGACTCCGGCGAAGGAGCTTCAGAACGAGCAGCGTCAGGCTGAGGCGGGGCAGACGACGGAGCCGAAGCGCCGGGGGCGAAGACCCCGTGTGGTTACGGAATCTCCTCTCCTTCCCCTGCCCGAGCTGGAAATGGCGTCGACGCCCGCCGAGCCCGTCGTTGAGAAGGAGGGCGCGACGACAGCCGAGCCCGGGAACGTCCCGGAGAGGGCCGCGGCTCCGTCGGAGCCCGTTCCCGAAATCACCCCGCCGTCGCCGGCCGTCGCCGTTACGGAAACCGTTCCCGCCGCGGAGGCGTATGTTCCCCCAAAACCCAAACATTCCTATGGATATCTCGCCTCGCAGACTCTGGTGGATCTTCGTAAAATCGGAAAAGAGCTGAACGTTCCCGGAGCCACGACGCTTCGAAAGGACGATCTCATTATTTCCGTTCTGAAGGCCCAGGCGGAAAGCATGAATTACAGGTTCGGCGGGGGGACCCTCGAGATTCTGCCCGAGGGTTTCGGCTTTCTTCGCCCGAAAGGAATGCTGCCCACGGATAACGACGTCTATCTGTCCGTTTCTCAGATCCGGCGTTTCGGACTGCGCAACGGAGACGTCATCTGGGGACTCATTCGCCCCCCTCGTGAACAGGAACATTACGAGGCGCTGCTTCGCGTGGAGACGGTCAACTTTTCCGATCCCGAGCATTCCCGGCGCCGGGCCCAGTTCGGCCAGCTCACCCCAATCTTCCCCAACGTCAGGATGAGCCTGGAGACGGGTCAGAAGGAACTGGCCACGCGGCTTGTTGATATGTTCGCGCCCATCGGGATGGGGCAGCGCGCCCTGATCGTCTCTCCCCCGAAGGCGGGAAAGACGACCCTTCTGAAGCGCATCGCCAACTCCATATCGATCAACTGCCCCGACGTCATCCTGATGGCCCTGCTCATAGACGAGCGTCCCGAGGAGGTCACGGACATCGCGCGGTCCGTCGACGGGGAGGTCATCGCGTCCACGTTCGACCGTCCGGCGGACGAGCATATTCGCGTGGCCAACCTCGCCCTCGAAAAGGCCAAGCGCCTCGCGGAGGCGAAGCGGGACGTCGTCATCCTGCTTGACTCCATCACGCGCCTCGCCCGGGCGTCTAACCTCACGGTCCCCCCGTCGGGGCGCACCCTGTCGGGCGGACTCGATCCGTCGGGGCTGTACTTCCCCAAGCGATTTTTCGGGGCGGCCCGCAACTTCGAGGACGGCGGCAGCCTGACCATCGTCGGGACGGCGCTGACGGACACGGGCAGCCGCATGGACGACGTCATTTACGAGGAGTTCAAGGGGACGGGCAACATGGAGTTACACCTGTCCCGCAAGCTGGCGGAACAGCGCATCTTTCCTGCGATAGACATCACCCGTTCGGGTACGCGACGGGAAGAACTGCTGATCCCCGAGGACGAACTGGCCCGCCTCTGGGTGCTGCGCAAACGGATCGTGGGCGTCGACGAGGCCGGGGCCCTCAACCTCATTCTCGACAAGCTGAGGCAAACTCAAAACAACAGAGAATTTCTGATGTCGATAAAGTTACCCTGAACAAAAGCGCTGAATGACCAGGGGGGCCGGCGACCGCCTCCCTGAGCGTCGATCGGCCTTTTCTGCGGTTATGGTATAATGCCATTCGTTCGAGAAGAGAAATTTCCTGCCGGCACGAACCGGGATGTGTCGGTTCTATGCCGGTTTGAGGTCGAAGGTCTGAGGCCGGAACTGCCCCAAACCACTTCATGTCTGGCTCAGGTCTCGGGAAGATGCTTATTTGAACGCGAATTGATATTATTTGCTGATGAACCGGAAGACTGTACCTGATTCTTCGATGCCTGGCAGTTCAGCTTTACAGAACCGGGAGGGATGTGTTTGAGAACATCCGGACGAAACAGAATCTCCGTAACGAGGAGAGAAAACCGTACCAGAGAGTTTCGGTGGGGATTTTGTTTTCTTATCTTTTTTATGCTGGGTCTGTCGATGTTTCTGACGATATCTGCGGGAAGTCGTTTTTCTGAGGCTGCCTGGGGCGTTTTGCCGGGCGACGAGAGCGGAGATATTTCCGTGGATGGTTTCATGTCGGTGGATTTGAGCGATACCTTCGATTCAGACGCGAAGCGAGCCTCGGCGGAAGACGCGGGACCTTCGATGCGGGGTGCGGCTTTTGCATATCCGCTTTCGGAGGAGGAGATTGCGTTGACGCTTCCCTCCGAACTGGAGGCGAGGGTGAATCTGCCTGGAACGGATGGCGCGGAGCTGGATCTGCGGCTGCCCTCCGGGGTGGATATCCCGCTTCCCACGCCCGTGAGCGAACCTGTGGGGGATTTCGGCCCCCTGCCCAGAGATCTTTCGAATTTCGAGTCCATCGTACTGAGCACCGCGGAAGACGGATTGCGCCTGCCGGACGATTCCCTCGGGGACCTGCCGGATATGGAGCTTCCGGATGAGGACATCATTCTGGCGGAGGTGGGAGCGACCTGGAGGGAGCATGTCGTCGGGTCGGGCGAGACGCTTTCGGATATCGCCATGCAGTACGGCGGCGTCACGGCGCAGGACATCCTCCGGGCCAACGGTCTGAAGGACGCCAATCGCCTGTCGGCTCAGCAGATCATTCTAGTTCCCAATTCTTCCATGTTTATCGAGGACACGCTGGATGAGGT
>JAITPZ010000049.1 GCA_031289165.1 Synergistaceae bacterium | reverse complement strand
CGATGTTCTTCTCGTCCTTCGCCTGCATCTCGACGATCATTTTTTCGTGACGCTCGCTGCGGCGCACCTGGACGTCGAGAAACGAAGACTTGTCGAGCAGGTATTCGGTGGGGTATTTCGGTAGCGTAATCGTTGCGTCTGTTGATTCTCATGTCATCACCCACATTTCATTATACTTCAGGGAGCGCCGGGCGACAGAGAAAACAACCGAGCGCAGGTGGGGCTTCGCGTGCTGCCGGTGTGGGCTTCGCCGGCCTGGCTCGGCTCGCCCTTTTCGCTGACGCGGGAATTGATGTGTGCATATATTGGAAACTCTTGTATTTATGCGAAAAGACTATATACTCATATCGCAAATACATTATAAAGATGAAAGAAAGTGATCGCATGGCGCAGTCCATTGGCTTGAACATCAGGGCCAGGCGGCGCGCGTTGGGTCTCAACCAGGAGGACCTGGCCGGGAAGCTGGGGCTGACTCAGGCGAACATCAGCCGAATAGAGGCCAGCCCCAGAGGGCCGAGCGGGGAGATGCTGGTCGCCCTCGCCAGGGCTTTGGACTGCGACGTTCACTGTCTGCTGGGGGTGGAGAGCGCCTCCGGAGAACCCGGGCAGGGCATCGACGAGGACGTCAGGACCTTCGTGCTGAACGCGATGAGGGCCGATCCCCAGTTCGGGATGTGTCTGCGCGACTTCGTCAGAGACCCCGTTCCCCTTGCGGAGAAGGACTGGAAATTTCTGGCGTCCAGCCTGAAACTGGCGCTGGGATACGCGGGCGACGCCATCAGGGCCGGCCGGCAGAAGGGTTGAGTTTCGGGAAAGAAAGCTGACATGGACATCAAATCCGTGGAAGCGCGAAGCCTCAACATGGCGAAAATCAAAAGCACGCGCACGGCGCCCGAGATGTTCGTTCGCTCCCGCTTTCACGCAAGGGGGTTGCGGTATCGGGCGAACTTCGGGGGAATGCCGGGGAAGCCCGACCTGTACTTTCAGGGGAGGAAGGTCGCCGTGTTCGTTCACGGCTGCTACTGGCATCGTCACCCGGGTTGCAAATACGCTTACACCCCGGCTTCCCGCCCGGAGTTCTGGCTGCCCAAACTGGAGGACAACCGCCGTCGTGACCTGAGGGTGCGCGAGGAACTCAGGGAAAGGGGAATACGCGTCCTGATCGTCTGGGAGTGTACGGTGCGGCGCATGATGAAGGATCAGGAGTTCCGCGACGCGACGCTGGAACGGGGCATCGCCTTCGTGAAAAGCGGAACGGAGGATTTTCTGGAGCTGTAGGGCACGAGAGCGTGGATTTCCCGCAAAAGATTTTTGAGCGGGAGCCCGGCTGAGGAAGCGCAGGTGGTCTCGGGGGGTTGGCTCCGCCCATGTGAGCTTCGATTCGAGGTGACGGAGGGGTGAAAATGCCCGATATCTATGGTCTCATTCTGGCGGGGGGCAGCGGCGTGCGGTTGTGGCCGCGGTCCCGCGAGGAACTGCCGAAACAGTTTTTGTCCCTGCGGAAGGGGGACACCATGCTTCAGGACACGGTGATGCGCATGTTGCGCGTGGCGCCGGTCGATTTTATGTACGCGGTGGCCGGCGGACGATGGAGCGCCCTCGTGGCCTACCAGGCGCGGGAGGTGGCTCGCGTTCCGGACGATTTCGTCATCGAGGAGCCCGTGGGACGCAACACGGCCCCCGCGATTCTGTTGGGCTGCGAGGCGCTCAGGCGGCGCGGGGCCTCGAAGGACGACGTCGTGGTGGTCACCCCGAGCGACCATATCGTCAGCGACGTCGCCGCTTTCGACGCCGCCATTGCGCGGGCGACCGCGGCGGCGTCGGCGGGGTACATGGTCATGCTGGGGATCACCCCGACGCACCCGGAGACGGGGTTCGGGTACATCAAACGCGGCGCGCCCCTGGGCGACTGCTTCGAGGTCGAGCGGTTCGTGGAAAAACCCGACCCGGAAGCGGCCGAGAGCTACGTGCAAAGCGGAGAGTACTTCTGGAACAGCGGGATATTCGTCTTTACCCTCGAAACTTTCGAGAGGGAGCTGGAGCGGACCTCCCCGGATCTTTTTGCCGCGTTCGGGAAGGACTACGACGCCTTTTTGGAGGAATTCGAGACGCTGCCGTCGATCTCCTTCGACTGCGCCGTCATGGAAAAGGCCGAACGGGTCGCAATGGTCGAGTTGGACGCGGGTTGGTCGGACGTGGGGTCGTGGGACGCCCTGTACGACGTGCTGAAAAAGGACGGCTTTCGAAACGTGCGGATCGGCGACGTCATGCTGCAGGACAGCAAAAACTGCCTTGTGGACTCCCGCAATCATCTGACCGCGATGATCGACGTCGAGGACCTGCTTGTCGTCGATTCGCCCGACGCGCTCCTCATCGCCCGGCGCGGTTCGTCGCAGAAGGTGCGGACCATCGTCGAGCGCCTGAAAACGGGAGTCCGGCGGGAGGCCACTCAGGCCACGGAAAGCGCGCGCCCCTGGGGACGCTATAAGATTCTCTGCGAGGAAGAACGCTTCAAGATCAAGCGCATCGTCATCAACCCGGGCAAACGCCTGAGCCTGCAATATCACCACCACCGCAGCGAACACTGGATCGTCGTGCGCGGAACGGCGCTCATCACGCTCGATGAGAATGAACGGTTCGTCCACGAGGGCGAGAGCGTGTTCATCCCGAGGAACGCCCTCCATCGGCTGGAAAACCCGGGGAAGATCGACCTCGAGATCGTCGAGGTTCAGGGAGGGGAGTATCTGGGGGAGGACGATATCGTTCGCGTGGATGACGACTACAGAAGAACCTGCAGTAAGAGCCCGGAGGCATGAGTAAGTTATACAATGTCAACAACTTAAGGGGTCGAGGGGTCCACGACCCCTCGCGAGGTTTGGGGCGGAGCCCCAAAGATTGGTCGCGTTCATTCTTAAGTTGTGGACATTGGTAAGTTATACATGGACGGTTCGCGACTCTGTGGTACAATGCCCTCGAAGGCAAGCCCCCGGAGGAAAGGGAACGCGGGGGTAATTGGATTCGAGCAGTTCAGGGGAGGTTGTTCGGTTTGCAGTTCAGTTCAAATTTCGGTTCGGGATTCGGTTTGAAAACAGGTTCGGGGCTGAAGAAATTCGCGTTGTTGAGCCTGGCGGCCGTTGTGGTCGTCATGTCTGCGGGCGTCGCGGACGCGGCTCCGGATACGATCGGGGTCATCAGCTCTCAGGAGATCGTCGCCAAACACCCTAAGTTCCCGGATGCCAGGAAGCAGCTTCAGCAGATCGCGGGACAAAAGGAAAACGAGGCCAGGGAGGCCGCGGAGAAGGAAACGGAGCCCGCGAAGAAGGCCCAGGCCGTTCAGACCAAGCGCGCGGAGCTCGCGAGGGAAGAGGAGCGTCTGATGACCCCGATCTTCAAGGATTGCGAGGAGGCCGTGCGCGTCGTGGCGAAGAACAAAAAGGTGACCATCGTGCTGGAAAAGGCGTCGGTCTACTTCGGAGGACTGGACATTACCCTGGACGTCATTCAGTATATGTCGACCTCGTTGAAATAATCTCTTTTTTATTGCCTGGACAGAAAAAGCTGCGCGTTCGCGCGCAGTTTTTTTGTTGTTTTCCGCGTTCGGAGGAGCTTCCGCATGAAACTGTTTGTCACCGATATCGACGATACCCTTTCCGTGGGGGAAACGGTTTCCGTTGAAGTCCGCCGCGCCTGCGCGCGCCTGCGGGACGCGGGGTGGGACATCATGATCGCGACGGGGCGCACCTTCGGGACGTCGAAAAACCACATGCGCGCCGTGGGGGCGACGCAGCCGGCCATCCTCTACGACGGGGCGCGGACGATGACGCTCGACGGGCGCGAGATTCGATCGTCCTCTTTCGATCCCGCCCTGGCGGCGGAGGTTCTGAGGAGCCTTTGGGAGGCCCCCGTCGAAATTCAGATCGCGGGAGACGAGGTTGTTTACTGCCGCGAGAGCGACGGGGAAACGGTCCGTTTTTACCGTGAGGCGGGCGTTCCCGTCCATTACGTGACCGAAACCTTCATATTCCAACCGTTTACGATCGGGCCCGTCTATCGAATAGGCCTGTGGGTTCGGCCGGAGGACCTTTCCGGCCTGGAGGCGCGGCTGAGGGCCTCGTTCGACGGGGTGGAGGCGCTGGCCGGGGGCGCGCGTTTTCTGGACGTCCTTCCTGAGGGCGTCTCGAAGGGCAGCGCCCTCGATCGTTTTCTCGCGGATCTGCCGGTTCGGCCCGAGGTCATCGTCGCGGCGGGCGATCATCGAAACGACCTCGCGATGCTGCTTCTGGCGGACGTTGCGGCGGTTCCCCGAAACGCGGCGGAAAGCCTGCTGCCCCTGGCCGACATCGTGATCCCTTCCGCTGCGGAACACGGCGTCGAGGCGCTTGTCGATCATCTTCTTTCGCCCGCCTTCGTTCCGAAAAGGAAGAAAAAGAGGGGAGAGCTTCTCTCGTCGTCTTTTTGACGGGGATGTTCCGAACGATATATTTTTATGAGGAGGCAGTTGTCGTGTCGTCGGAGAGAATGCTTTTGAACAGAGCGATGTTGTCGAGGGGAATTATTTTGCTGAAAAAGGCGCTTCTGGCGGGCCTCCTTTCCGCGGCGTTCACGGTCGCGACGGCGGACGCCGCGCGCGGGGCGGACACGGTCGGCGTGGTCGAGACTCAAAAGATCCTGTACCAGCACCCGAACTTCGAACTGGTGGCCAAACAGATGGGGGAGAGGGGGAGGCGGAAGGAAGCCGAGATCCAGGCGGCCCTCGAAAAGACGACGGACCCCGACGAGCAAAGGCGAATCGTCGAGGAGAACGCCCGGGAGATGCGCGCGGAGGAAGCGCGCCTGATGACGCCGATCGATCGGGAGTGCCAGGACGCCGTCCGGACCGTCGCTCAAAAAAGAAAGATAACGGTCGTCCTGGAAAAAACCTCCGCTTATTACGGCGGTACGGACATCACCGAAGAGGTGATCCGGCAGCTCAGGGCGACCGTTAAAAAAGGCGAGCTTCCAAAGTAGCGTTCATCAAAAATTTTCGCGAAATCGAATAATCCGGAGGGAGATCCCCGTGACTTCCCGCCGTTGTGCTGTAAACTGTAACGTATGACTTTCTGTATCGCGTTCCCGTAATTTATGGGGGTGGAGCGGACAATGCAAACGAAACGAGTGGCGGAGAATATCGGGGGCCGCGCCGGGAAATCGCCGGGCGGACGGGGGAGAAAATTTTCCGGCGAGGGGGCGCTTTGGAGGGGTTTTTTGGCGTCTCTTGTTTTCGTGTCGGCGCTTCTGTCTCCGACGCGCGCCGTCGCGGCCGTCGACGCGGCCGCCTGGACGTGGGACGTGCTGGTTGTTCCGCCGGACGAGGGATGGGAGAGTGAACCGGGGCTTTCCATTCGAAAAACGCTCCTCTGGTTCCAGAACGAGGTCTCGGAGGTGGGGGACGGCATTCTGGGGCACGATCTCAATTTCGTTTTTCTGCCGCCTCTCACGGAGGACTCGGTGAGTTCTTACTCGCTTCCCCTGACCCGGGGGACGGTGTCCGTTTTCAGCTTCGCCTCGTCTTTCGTGGACGCGGGACTGATCGATCGGATGCGGACGTCCGGTGTTCCCCTGATGCTGGCGGGCGGAGAAAACGTTTTTTTTTACGAAGGAGGGCGCCTTCTGCCCTTCGTCTACGCGTTGGACCTGTTCCGCGATTATCGCTGCAGGGCCTTCACGGAGTACGCGGCCCTGACGCAGGATCCCTCGGCCCGCATCGGCGTCATCGGCGCCCGTTTCACGCTGAACGAGGAACGCGAGGCCAAAATATGCACTGCCCTGCTGACGGACGCGAAGTTTATGCCCATGCCCTACTGGGTCGATCCCTCCGTCTCGGACACCTTTTCCATACTGACGGAGGAGGTGAAGGAGTACAGCGCCGGAGTATTCATCAGCTACGTCGGCAGAATGGCCAGCGCGGAGATCTGGCGCGGCCTCATGGAGGCGCGCTCCCCCTATCGGCTCTGGTACGGCGGGGCGCCGGACAGCTCCTTTCTCTCGTTCAGGAGAATGCTCTTCGCCGATCAGAACATGAATCTCGACACGCAGGGCGGCTTCGAGCAGCTGAAGCGCGACCTCTGGTCGTCGCGCACCGTCGGCGTGGCGGACAGCGTCGCGGCGGGGCGGGCCAATGCGCTCGCCGTGTGGCTGAACCGCGCCCTGTCGGCGCTCGAGACGGGAGACCCTCTCGACCGGAGGGGATTGCTTCTCACCCTTGCCCGGGCGCAGGGCATTCCCTTCGGCGCTCAGACTCTGGATATCGACGAGACGACGCACCGCCCCGCCCGACGCCATGTGCGCGTTTTCGAGATACGCGACCGAAGTTTTTTTGTTTTGAAGGATATGGACGTGACGGGACTGGGGTACTATGACTATTAGGAAGGCCGATTTTACCATCAGGGGGGTTGCTTTATGAAACTCAGCAAAATCAGAGAGATTTTGCAGGCCGAGGTTCTTGTCGGCGAGGGGTTGCTGGACTCGATCGAGGTCGACGCGGGCTACGCCTCGGATCTCATGAGCGACGTGCTGGCCTTTGCGTCGCCCGGAGTCCTGCTTTTAACCGGACTGACCAACATTCAGATTTTCAGGACCGCTCAGATGCTGGACCTCCAGACCATCATCTTTGTGCGGGGTAAGATGCCCGGCGAGGACCTGCTGCAGCTGGCGCGCGAGGTGGAGATGCCGATTCTCGTGAGCGCCATGAGCATGTTCGAGGCGGCGGGGCGACTTTACACCGGCGGACTTTCTCCTCGCGCCATCTCAAGGAATTAGGAGACGGGCTCCCGTGTCCTCTCCGTACGTGGAAAGCTACGCCGTGGACGGGACCGAACTCGTCTCCATCGGCGAGGCGTCCACAAAGATCAAGTCCGTTCTGAAAATGCTGGGCATTCCCTCGGACCTCATCCGACGGGCCGCTGTCGTCGCGTATGAGGCGGAGATGAACCTCGTCATCCACGGCGGAGGCGGCGAGATGGAGCTGGAAGTGTGGCCCGAGTGCATTAAAATATCGGCTGTGGACACCGGACCGGGAATCCCGGACATTGGAAAGGCGATGACGGAGGGTTTTTCGACCGCTCCCGAAAAAATCAGAGAGATGGGTTTTGGAGCGGGCATGGGCCTTCCCAACATCAAACGCAACTCCGACGGATTCGAACTCCTTTCCGAGGTCGGAAAGGGAACGACGCTCAGGTCCGAGATTCTGCTGCAAAAAACGTAAAAAAGCAGGGGGCGAACGGGCTCCGCCCCCCTGAGCTTAAATCGGGAGGGAGGGTTAAAATGCCGCTGGGTATAGAGGTGCATCATGACGCCTGCAGGCGTTGCACCAAGTGCATCAGGAACTGTCCCACTCAGGCGATGAAAATTTATCAGGGCGCGGTCCACGTCGATACCGATCTCTGCATGGGATGCGGAGAGTGTATTCGAGTATGCCCCTGGAAGGCCATAGAGGTGCGGCAGGACAGCTGGGTCACCATTCGGAAGAATCAGGATCTGCTTCTGATGGCCGACCCCTCGTTTTACGTGCAGACCGGATCCTGCGGTCGCACGGGATCGCTGCAGGAGTCCCTGACCCGTCTGGGTTTCGAGGACATCTCTGACTACATCTCCACGGCCTTCGACCTTGCCGCTCTCGCGATCGCCCGACAGATCAACGAGCGCAAAAGGGACGACCCTCCGCTTATTTCGACCTACTGCCCCGCCGTGATGCGCCTGATCCAGCTCAATCACCCGGAGCTGATCGACCGGCTCGTCGGCGTGGAGTCCCCGCTCGAAATCAGCATCGATTACTGGAGACAGGCGACCGGACGCACGGAAAGCGTCGCCCTCATCGCCCCCTGTCCCGCGATGTCGCAGCTCCAGAGTCTGCCCGCGGGACGTCCGAAGAGCAACTTCGATCACGTGATCATCATCCGGCAGGTGATCCGCAACCTCATCACCGAAGGGGCGACGGTGGACGAGTTGCCGCATTCCCTCGAACGCAACGGGCGATGGCTGACGTGGGCCCTGCACGGCGGGGAGACCCGGCATATCGCCGCGACCATGGGGCGTCCCCTGACCTCGATCGTCGCGACGGGCATCCGCAACGTCCGGGACCTGCTGAACGAGCTGGAGCTCGGGCGGCTGGGCTGCGTGGAATATCTCGAGTGCCGCATGTGCGACCAGGGCTGTCTCGGGGGCGTAGCGACGTCCGAGTCGCGCTTCATGTCCCTGGTGCGGCTCGAAAACCTGAACATCAACTGGACCCTGACCAAAGAGGAACGCGAGCGGCTCATGGAGCTTTACAGGAGCGATATATGGCGCTTCAGCGAGCCGATAAAGCCGTTGGAGCAGAAGTCCCTTTCGAACGACATTCAGCAGGCGATGACCCGCCTGAAAAAGATCAACGAGCTTTATACGATGCTGCCGGGAATCGACTGCGGATCCTGCGGCCACCCGTCCTGCCGCGCCATGGCCACGGCCCTGGCCAGCGGGGAGGGTGAAATGACGGACTGCATCTTCAAGCTCAAGGAGCGCATCACCGACCTGAGCACGCAGATTTTCGAGCTCTGCGGCAAAAACCCGGAGACTCCGACGTCCGTGGGGTCGCGCGGTCAGCGCGGGGAGGTGCAGGGATGACGATCGGTGAAATCTGCGCTGCCCTTCGGCTCGACGTAGTCTCCCCGGGCGACGGGGCGCGGGAGATCGAGAACGTGATCGTCGGGGACCTCCTCAGCCATATTCTGGGGGAGGCGCGCGAGGACTGGATTTGGGTGACGATCCAGGTACACCTCAACGTCGCCGCCGTCGCCGCGCTGAAGGAGCTTCCTCTCGTGATTCTGGCCTCGAACCGGACGCCGCAGGAGGACCTGGCCGCGAAGTGCCGCGAGGAAAACATCGCGCTCGCGATCTCGCCGCTTCGCGCCTATGAGCTTTGTCGTCAGCTCGCCGCCCTGGGTATCGGCGATGCCCGGGAAAGCTGAACTTCGCCGCTTCTGGATCGACCTGCACCTGCACACCGTGCTGTCGCCCTGCGCCGACCTCGGCATGGGCGCGCCCGAAATCATCGCCCGATGCCGCGACGAGGGGATCGACCTCGTCGCGGTGACGGATCACAATCACGCGGGAAACTTCGCGGCGCTGCGGGACGCGGCCCGAAAGGGCGACGCGAAGGGTGAGGAACGCCCCGTCGTCCTTCCCGGCATGGAAGTTCAGAGCATGGAGGACGTCCACATCGTCGTGATCTTCGAAACCGGAGAGAGGGCGCGGGCCTTTCAGGACTGGCTCTGGCTGCGCATGCCGCCCATCCTCAATCAGGAGGACATCTTCGGTTATCAGCTCGTCATCGACCACGAGAACAACGTCGTGGATCAGGAGCCGATTCTGCTGGTCCAGGGGGCGCAGTACACCGTGGACGAGATCGCGGCCCGCGGCATGGAGTCCGGCGCCATCGTCATCCCCGCGCACCTCGACAGGCCGTCCTTTTCCTACGAGGTCGTGCTGGGGCGGCTTCCGGAAAATTTCCCCTGCTCCGCCGTCGAGATATCGCCCCGCGTCTCGCACGCCGACCTGGAGGGCTGGAAAGCCCGCTACGCCGGCCGCACTCCTGTACGCTCCTCCGACGCCCACAGGATTGAAGAAATTTCCCGCAGCCGCTGTACGCCCATGCTCCTCGCCGAGCCCTCGTTCGAGGAGGTCAAACTCGCCCTGAGCGGGAAGATGGGACGTAAAGTTCTGTTTCCGTAAGATTTTAAACAAAAGCAGAGGCCGGAAGAGAAAAATTCGTAATTACCGTTTAAACCTCATGCGCTCGACATTGCTCAGGCAAAGGTTTAATCGCCAGGGGTTCTAGGGGGGGCCATAAGCAGTGAACCGGCGAAGTATGAGCCGTGTGGCTGCGGTCCGCTTAGTTTCTTCATCAGCGAGGGCCCCGCAGGGGCCGAACGGACCGAAGGTTTGCGCAGCAGCCTCCGCCCCCGTGGGCTTGAACATTACAAAGCCTTTCCAGTTCATAATTGCACAATTTATTAAAATATTTTAAATTTTTTTCTAAGATAGAAAATATCCTTCAGCACGGATTAATGCAAGTATGTTGCAAAAATGAAATCTGACAGATGATATACTTTTCAGAAGTTATAAAATGCAATGATATTGCTGAATTCATGAAATTTAATTTTTTGGATTCCTGATATCAGCCTTCTTATGGTTTGCTGAGAGTTTAGCGATTGCAATAATTTAAGCGATAACTTTGATTTTCCCCATGAAATCGCTATAAACTCCAAATTTTATGAAGATTGCCGTTGCAGAGGATCAACCGTCGCCTGGCGAGGGCACGGAACGCGAGGGTCACAACAGCAGGAGCCTGAAGAAGTTCCTGCTGTATTTGTCCGTCCTCTCGTCCTGAATGCGGCGTTGGAGGCTGATGTATGGCTCCTGTCAAAAGTCCGGTGTCCAAATAAGGGAGGTCAGATATAAAGCAAAGGACCGCCATATGGAAACAGATGTCGACAAAATTCGGAGGGGTGGAACAGTGATGGTCGTTTTTACGGAAAAGCGGAGTGGGATGTATCGATGGTTGGTGCTGACAGTATTGGTTCTTTCGTTCAGCAGTACATTTATCAGCAGATTTATCTGG
>JAITPZ010000024.1 GCA_031289165.1 Synergistaceae bacterium | reverse complement strand
CAAAAATGAACGGGACCATAAACGCCACGGATCCGACCTGGAAGGCCTTCATGCCCACTTTCATAAAGCTCGCTCCGGCAAGGCCGGCCGCCGCGTAGATGGACATGCCGACAGGAGGGGTGATGAACGCCAGGGTAGAGATGTAGACGACGAACAGGTGAGCGCCCATTTTGGGCATTCCCATGGCTATCATGGCGGGGATCGTGACAGGAAGCTGAATGATGTAACAAAGCAGCGCGGGGAGCCCGCAGCCCATGATGAACGTCACGATTCCCACCAGGAGCAGGAGGATGAGGAGGCTGTCGCCCGCGATGCCGAGCAGACTGCTGGAGAGCCTGACGCCCACCCCGGCGACGGAAAGGATTCCCGCGATGATGCCCGCCAGCGCGCAGGGCAGTGTGATCAGCTGCATGTTGCGGGCCGACTTTACAAAACACCGGAACAGAGCCCTGGGGGTCAGCCATTGTTCCCGGCCGCCCATAAAGCTGACGGGGAGCAGCGAAAGACTGGCCCAACTCACGGTTATCAGGGGAGTGTACCCCATACAGAGCGGCACGGCCAGAATCATGATCGGTACAAGTTTGATCCACTGATGTTTCAGGATTTCCTTCAGAGGGGTGATCTCGCTTTCTTCCAGCGTTTTCATGTCCAATTTCAGAGAGTGAAAGTGAACGATCAGGAAGGTGGCGACGTAATAGAGACAGGCCGGAATGATAGCGCTCAGTATGATTTTGTGATAGGGAAAACCGGAGTAGTCCACCATCGCGAAGGCGAGAACTCCCATGACGGGGGGCAGGATCATTCCCCCCGTCGCGGCGACCGCCTCCACCGCTCCGCTGTACTCCGGAGAAAAGCCCAGCTTTTTCATGAACGGGATCGAGAACGCGCCCGTCGTGAGGACGTTTGCGACAGGGCTGCCCGATATGCTGCCCATCATCGCGCTGCTCAGAACCGCTATTTTCGCCGGGCCGCCCCTGCTGCGTCCCGCAATGCACTTGGCCAGATCGATGAGCGTACCTCCCGTCCCCATGTACTCGATGAACGTCCCAAACAAAATAAACAGATAGAGGTAGGACGCGGCCACGCCGATGGGGGTGGAGAAGATCCCCATATCGCTCCAGGAGCAGAGTTCGACGACGGTGGACACCTTGTAGGATCCCGTGCGCAAAATCCCCGTCAGATACTTTCCGACGAACATATAGAGGATGCACGAGGCCGCTATAGCCGGCATGATCCAGTCCACGACTTTATACCCGATTATGAATATCACGACTATCAGCACAAGACCGCTGGCGAAGTCGAGAGTACCGAAGTTTATTCCCCACAGGCGAGTCGAGAAGTACTCATAGTCGCTGAATAAGCAGGCGAACGGAAAGACGGAACCCACGGTCAAAACGGCGCATAAGAACCGGGTTACCCTGTTTTTCGCCCCTTTGAACATGAACAGCGACGCGATCAGCAAGACCAGCGCCAGGTGGATGCCCCTCTGCAGATAGAAGTCTCTGAGTCCGGTCAGGCCGGTATAAAGATGGAACACACCCAGAGCAACGGCGAACGCGCCAATCGTCAGGTCGAGCGCCGAGTCGGACAAGCTGTCGCCTTTGATAATCGGGGCTTCGGCGACAATCTCCTGCATTTCCTCCTGCGCCTGTTTCAGTTCTATTCGTGCCAATTTCCTCACGCCCTCTTAATTAGTGTCATCGAAACGACGTAAAAATTTCCCTGCAGCAGATCTTCAGCGGTGAGTGATTTTCAGGAACTTTGGCATTACAAACTTTACGAGCAAACTCCAGGTTCAGCACGCACTGCAAAAAGTCGGAGAAAGTGTTTTAAAAACGCAATCGGTTGCATTATTTACACAAGACAAAGGGAATAATATTGATATTTACTTTATAAAATTATCACGTAAAATTGGAAGTGTCAATGATTTTTATTTTATACACTATTATGAGGTCTCGTTTTATCTCTTGCAAACGTTTGCATAATCACTATACTTTTAAGCTGTTACGATTGGCTTTCTTCACGGCGCAAGGCAAAAAAATTCTTCGGTTTGGGCGCTTCAAATCCGGTGGGAGGAGATCTTCCCGCATTCATCCTCGGAGGGGGTTGTGAACATTATGGTGACGCTGAAAAATATTGCCGACCAGTGCAACGTCAGCGTATCGACGGTATCCCGGGCTCTCGCCGGCAGCCGCCTCGTCAGCGCAAAACAGCGGGAAATCATTCGCGACGCCGCCCGAAAACTCAACTACGTCCCAAATATTTCGGCCCGTACCCTGGCCGGGGGAAAGAGCGGGATCGTCGGCCTGCTGATCATGTCGGTGGAAAGCAACTATTACGCGAGCATCGTCCAGTCGATTGGCCGCGAACTGAGGGAGTGCGGATACGGTTTTATGGTGGCGATAGGGGATTACGATTACCGAAACGAACTGGAGGCGCTGAGGTCATTTGCCAGCAGAAATATGGACGGGATCATCCTGGTCGGCCCCTTCAGCGAGCAGTTGAACGAGAACCTGCCGAAACTGAGCGGCCTCTTCACCCGGCCGGCGGTTATCGTGCAGGCCGCCGTGCGGTGCGACTTCGCGACGAACATAACGATGGACGACAGGGCGGGCATCGCGTCCGCTCTGCAGTGTTTACTGGGTATGGGGCACAAAAAATTTGGCTTCATAACTGAAAAACAATCCCATTCGCGCCGCCTCGAGACATTCGTCAGCCTCCTTCCCCGCTACGGAATCGATTACAATCCCCTGTTCATCAGGATCGGAAATTCCCGATTCGAGGCGGGGGGCTACGAAGCGATGAACGCGATGCTGGAACAGGAAGACCGCCCCACGGCGGTTCTCTTCAGCAGCGACAACATCGCTATAGGAGGGCTGAAATCCGTTCTGGAGCATGGATTGAGGGTTCCCGGCGATATTTCCCTCGTGGGATACGACGGCGTCAAGGAGGTCGCATACCTGCCCTTCGCGCTCACGACGGTGGTGCAGCCCGTAAACGAGATGGCGCATATAGCCGTTTCCGGGCTCGTTCAAAGGCTGAGGCACGGGTACGCGGGAGACAACATCAACCTGTCCGTGACGCCGCAGCTGACCGTCCGCGACACGACCGCCCCGCCGCGCGACGCCTGAGCGGGAGCGGAACGAGTGAACACGGGCATGTCCGCCCCTCGCACGACAATCAGGTATTTGGGGCTGTTCCTGGGGGCATCGCTTTGCGCCTTCATCTGGTACGCGCCGATTTCCGATCTTGCTCCCGACGGGCGCAGGTGCCTGGCCCTGAGCCTCATGGCCATAGTCTGGTGGACCACCAGGGCTCTCCCGACGGGGTACGTTTCGCTCTCGTTGCTTCTGGGCTACGCCCTGCTGCTGGATCCTCAGAAGGTGGGAACGGGGGTGGTGTTCGGACTTTGGACGACACCCGTCATCTATCTGGTCATCGGCGGATTCCTGATCGCCGAGGCGGTGCGCTCGTCCGGCCTGGGCAGGCGCGTCGCGCTGGAGGTCATAAAGCGATATATCCGCACGTACAGGGGCGCGATTGTATCCTGCTACGTGCTCAACTTTCTTCTGAGCTTCGCGATTCCCCATCCGTGGCCGCGATCCTTTCTGATCATGTCCGTGATGGCCCATGTCGTCAAATCCGCGAAACTTTCGGAGCGGTGGGCGGCAAACCTTGGGTTGGCCATTTTCGTCGGGTCAATCCCGACCTCCATGATCCTCCTGACCGGCGACAGCTCCCTCAACACCATCACGGTCGGCTTCGCCGGGGTGGACGTCTCCTGGCTGAGGTGGCTGCTGTACATGGGCGTCCCCGGCGCGTTCGCGTGCGTCCTTACATGTCTGACACAGCTCGGACTGTTTGGGGCGCCGAAGGAGTTTTCGCCGGACAGGGAATATGCGGTCCGGAAACTGGCCGACATCGGCAAAATGTCCCGCGAGGAAACGGGTTGCGTCATCGTTCTCGGGGCGACGATTCTGGCGTGGATGACCGACTCGCTTCACCATGTTCACCCCGGATGGATCGCGCTGCTGGCCGTGGCGGCGCTCAGCTCCCCCCTCGTCGGGGTACTCGACGGCAAATCCTTTTCCAGCGTCAATCTGGAAACCCTTTTCTTTCTCTGTGCGGCGATGGCAATTGGCGCCGTTGGCCGCGCGACCGGCATGAACGCCTGGATCGTCAGCCGGATAAGGCCGGGAGAGATCCCGGCCAACCCGTACATGTTCGCCCTGTTCGCCTGCCTTGTCTGCATGGTGGTTCACGTGTTTCTGGGGAGCATTCTCGCAGTTTTGAGCGTCACCGCTCCGGCGATCGTGGCGTTTGGAAACATGGTCGGCCTGCCGCCCGTCGCGTCGGCGCTGATCGCCTACACCGCCGTGGCGCTGCACTGGTTCCTGCCCTTCCACAGCATGAACCTCCTCGTCGGATATGGCCCCGACGCCGGAGGTTACACCGAGAGGGAAACGATCAGGTTCGGCGTTCCGCAAACTTTGGTTGTCATCGCGGTCTGCCTGTTCGAGGTCGCCTGGTGGAAGTTCATAAAACTGATATAGTGGTTTAACTTAAATCTACCAATGCCCACAACTTAAGGGGTCGAGGGGTCCTCGATAAGACCCCTCGCGAGGTTTGGGGCGGAGCCCCAAAGATTGGTCTCGTTCATTCTTAAGTTGCGAACATTGTTAAGTTCACTGTAAGAAGCTAAAAGTTTTCCTCATTCAGTTCCTCGATAAGGGGAATCACTTCGAGCAGGCTGTCGAGGCGGCGGAAAAAGAGCTTTTCCACCTCGGGCGTGGGCGGCAGGAGGTCCGGGATCATGACGGACCGCACTCCCGCGTTGTGCGCCGCCAGAATGCCGTTGTAGGAGTCCTCCAGCACGAGGCACTCGTCGGCCGGGACGCCCAGCTTCGAGACCGCCAGAAGAAAGATGTCCGGGGCCGGCTTTCCCGCCTTCACCATGTCGCCGCACACGACGGCGTCGAACGCGTGGTTCAGCCGGGCGCGCTCCAGATAGATGTTCACGATGCGCTCCTCGGTGGACGAGCCGAGCGCCGTCTTCAACCCCTCCCTCTCCAGAAAGGCCAGCAGCTCCCGCAGCCCCTTCTTCACGGGCATTCCGCATCTTTCGATCTCGTCTAAGGCGCAGGCGATGCGGTCCCCCCGGACGGCCTCGAAATCGAAGGACTCGCCAAACTGTTCCCTCATCAGCTTCTTCGTGGTCGCCACGTTGGCGCCGATATGCCGATAGACGTGCTCCTTCGTGATCTCGAAGCCGTGCAGCTTCCCCGCCGCGATCCATCCCCTCATGTTGAGCGCCTCGGTGTCGAACATAAGGCCGTCCATATCGAACACTACCGCTCTGACTCCCGCCAAATTCATCACTCTCCGCAGTTCTTCGTAAAATATTCGTCGACTGACGTCAACAATTTAAGGAATCAGGGGGTCTGCGACCTCCTGAAGGCTTTTTTGGGGCTCCGCCCCAAGCCTCGCGAGGGATCTTATCGAGGACCCCTCGACCCCATCAATAAGCGTCGATGACTCCTGTTACAGGATGACGCCGTCCTGAAGCGGGACGATCGTACTTTCCTCATCCGGGAAGGGATTTTCCGCGCCGGTGAGAAAAACCTGCCAGCCGGAGGCGGCCAGCGCCCTGCCCATCAGGTTGCGACCGACGGCGTCCAGCTCCGCGGCCACGTCGTCCAGCAGCAGAATCGGGGAAATGCGCGTCTGCGACCGAATGACGCGGCCGGCCGCGAGGATCATCGCGGCGACCGTGCGGCGCTTCTGCCCGCGACTGAGCGACAGGGCCGCGGAACGCCCGGAACAGGAGAACGAAAGGTCGTCGCGGTGAGGCCCGACAAGAGGCGTCCCCGCGTGACGCTCGCGCTCCAGGTTCGCCCTCAGATCCGCCGCCAGGCTCTCCTCGAAAGGGGAAGAGTCGATCCCGCCCGGAGTTTTATCGGAAACCGCGCGTCCGGGAACCGGGATCTCCGCGCCCGAACCCCGATGCTCCAGAGCGATGACGACGACACAGGGAAGAAGCGCGTGTTCCTCCGCAAGCTCCCCCTCCAGAAGATCGACGACCCCTCGACGAACCGCGCGAATCCAGCCGCCGAAGCGGATCAGGGGGAGAGTCGTGGCCTCGAAGGCCGTTCGGTTCGGGCGGGGAGAGCGCAAAAGGACCGTCCTCTGGCGCAGGATCTGCCGATACTCCGCCAGGCGGCGCGCGTAGGGCGGCGAGATCAGGGCGCAGAGACGATCGATGAACAGGCGGCGCAGAGAAGGCGGTCCGTCCAGCAGGTCGATGTCCCGGGGAAGAAAAATGAGCGACGGCAGGAGGGATCGAAGTCCGGAGTACGACGCGCGCTCGCCGTCCACGCGAAAGGAAAGGCGGGTCGTTATCGACGCCTTCACCTCGAAGGCGCGCTCACCCTCCGCTCTGGCGGCGAGAAGCGCCCCCCCCCCGGCCTCGTCCGGATCCCAGCAGACCAGAGACGACGTGCGATTGCCCGCGAACGCGCCCCAGCCGGACAATACGGCCAGAGACTCCAGCATGTTGGTCTTTCCGGATCCGTTCGGGCCCAGAAGGGCGTTAAGCCCTGAGCGCCAGCGCTGGCGCCGGGGCTTTAAATTCCTGAAACGCCTCCACGCGGTCTCCGTGAACTCCACTTTAAAAGAACTTCGCTTTACCCTAAAACGGCAGACGGTCGTTCGAGTCTTCAGCCTCTTTTTCAGCCTCTTTGGTTCCAGAATCCGCGGTTTCAGGTTTCGTGATTTCAGATTCCCCGGTATCGGGTTTTACGGCCCGGGATCTCGGGGTTTTCGGCTTTGCGGCCTCGGGTTCGGGGGTCTTTTCGACTTCCTTTTTCAGCTCCACGAGATCGTTCAGAACCTCGTCCGGCCTGACGGCCCCGGAATCCGAGGGCCTGTCGCCGCCGTCCTGTTTCACGTCTTCCTGTTTCGCATTTTCCTGTTTCGCGTTTTCTTCGGCGTCGGCGTCGATCTCGTCCCGCTCATCCTCGGGGTCGAGCAGGTCCTGATCGATGACCTTCATCGGCATCAGCATGTAGAGAAAGTCGTCCGATCCCTCGCGAAACAGGGTCATCTGGCCCGCGCTGCCGTTCAGGTTCATCCTCACGTCGTCGGCCCCGAGCGATTTCAGGCCGTCCTGCAGAAAAGCCACGTTGAATCCGGCGCGCATGGGCTCGCCGTCGATCGTCGCGTCCATAAACTCCACCGCGGTCCCGAAGTCCGGCGCGCGGCCCGTCAGCTTCACCTGTCCGCCCGGCGAAAACTGCATCACGACCATACGGGTGTAGGAGCGAACGATGATGTCGACGCGATCGAGCGCGGAGAGCAGGGTATCCCGCCGGAGGATCGCCGTCGTCGTGCTTCCCGGCTCCAGAATCCTTTTATAGCTGGGAAACGACGACTCGACGCGGCGCACGGAGAACTCGACCTCGCCCAGCCGGAACCACGCCAGCGACCCGTCGTAAAGGATCTTCACCGAAGCGTCCGCGGCGCCCGCGCCCAAAAGGCGCTGCAGCTCGCGAAGCGCCGCGAGAGGCAGCAACAGCTCGGCCTCGTCCTGCGCGTCGCAGAGGCACTTCGAAAGGGAAAGCCTCCGCCCGTCGGTCGAGACGATCTGGAGCGATCCCCCCTGAACCTGCAGCAAACAGGCGCCCAGGTACTTCGGGAAGTCATCCGTCAGAGAGCTGGCGATCGACCCCTCGGACAGAGCCCTCGAAAGCTCCCCGGCGGAGACGTCGCAGAGCGGATTCGCCCCCTCGCAGCGAGGCAGTTTCGGAAAGTCCGAGACCGGCCAGGTCGAAAAGCGCGTGCGGCTCCTTCCCGCGCTCAAAACTCCCTTTTCCTCCTTAATATCGACCTTCAGAAGGTCGACGGGAGCTTTCCTGAACAGCTCGCCCAGAAGTTTGACGGGGAAAATGGCGGACTCGTTCTGCGAGGCGCTGACCCCCCCCGCCGTGCAACGGATCGAGGTTTTCAGGTCCGTAGCCTCCAGAACCACGCGATCCCCCTCGACGGTCACCAGAATACCCCCCAGAGAGGCGAAGGTGCTTTTGGAGCTGCTGGACCTCTCGGCCATCTGCCACGCCTTCATGAACTCCGGCCGAACGATGTCTATCTTCATGTTATTCCCTCCCAAAGCAGGTTATCCCCAAATGAGGACGAAAAAGATGTCCCCTGCTTTTATTATCTTTTTATATATAAAAACAGCAATAATAGTAATAGAGCGGAACAACTCCGTGGATAAGCGGCGCAAACCCCACGGCGGCAGAACCTCGTTGCCCGCGAAAAAGGCGTGGAACTCCCGTGGATCGACCGTGGAAAACCGGGATATCTTTCGAGAGCGACGACCCCTTTTGTGAAAAACCCAACTTGTTCACACTCGGTTCCACATTTATTTCACATTCGCGGTCCGACCTAAAGTTTACTGCGTATGCTGTCCACGACTTCTTTCAGTTTCACGTCGTCCCGGATGAGCTGGCCGATTCTCTTGTGGGCGTGAATGACCGTCGTGTGGTCCTTCTTTCTGAAGGCTTCTCCGATGGCCTGCAGGCTGACGTCCGTCTTTTCCCGGCAAAGGTACATGGCGACGTGCCGGGCCAGCGTGATTTCGGCGGTTCTCTTGCTTCCGGTCAGGTCCTCCAGGGTTATTCCGTACTCCTCCGTGACGAGGCTCTGGATGGCGTCTATCGTGGCCGGACCCTTCTCGTTCATCTTCAGAACGTCCTTGAGCCATATCGAGGTGTTGTCGATGTTGACCGGGTCGCTGGACAGCTCGGAACAGGCGATAACGCGGTTGAGCGCGCCCTCCAGGTCCCGAATGTTGCTCGGGATGCGCTGGGCCAGAAAGTTGACGACCTCCTCCGGCATCGCGCAGTTTCGGAGCAGGGCCTTCTTGCGCAGAATGGCGATGCGCGTTTCGATGTCGGGCGGCTGAATGTCCGCCACCAGTCCCCAGGCGAAGCGGCTTTTGAGACGGTCGTCGATGTGGGGCAGCTTCTCCGGTGAGCAGTCCGCGCAGATCACAATCTGTTTGTTGGCGCTCCGCAGGGTGTCGAACGTGTGGAAGAACTCCTCCTGACTGGAGTGCTTGTCCCCCAGAAACTGAATGTCGTCGATCAGAAGGATGTCCACGTTGCGGTATCGGTTTTTGAACTCGTTGCTCTGCCGCGACTGGAGCGACTGGATGAACTCGTTGATGAACTTCTCGGAGCTGACGTAGGCGACGTTCAGGTTGTGGTTTTTCTCCAGCGCGTAGTGGCACACGGCGTGCATCAGGTGAGTCTTGCCCAGCCCGACGCCCCCCCAGATGAAGAGAGGGTTGTACGCTTCGCCCGGCGTCTCGGCCACGGCAAGACTGGCGGCGTGGGCCAGGCGGTTGGACTTGCCCACGACGAAGGAGGAAAAAACGTAATTCGGGTTCAGGGCGCTCTTCGGCCCGGATCTGGCGGCCGCCTTCTCGGCGCGCGCCACCCACTCCGTTCGCCGCTCCTCGTTCTCCGTCGTCTCCGTCGTCTCCAGACGGACGCCGGAGACCTCTCCCGTCTCCGCCGCGGCTCGGTTCAGCTCGCTCAGATACAGGGCGGTGAGGCGCTCCTTTATGAAGATGTTCGCGACGTCAACGACCAGCTCTCCGTCCTCGATCGTCACGGGCGAACAGGTTGTGAACCACAGCTCTGCCGTTCCCTCGGGAAGGCGCGTCGTCGCTTTGTCCATAATGCTCTGCCACAGTGTCTGCAGATTTTTCTGCACTGCCGTTCACCTCTGACCCGTCACGGAGTTACTTATAAACTTATCCACAAAGGAGATGGCCCTGTGGGGTCTTTGCGGATAATTATACACATATTCACAATCATAAACCCAAGTTTCTGTGGATAAGTAGCGACCGACCTGGCCGCTTTCCACATAAACGCGAACTGTAATGATATCATACAGGAATTACGGTGGGACCTGTGGATTGTTTCGGTTAAAAATTCAGGGGCGCGGGTTTTATTTTCGTTTTATTCCGAGCCTGTAATTTCGCTCTTTTATTTTATAATTTTATAATTTTTTTACTTTTTAGTATAAGGAAGGTTTCTCCGAATGTCGGTATATCTCAACAATGCGGCGACGACGTGGCCCAAGCCTCCCTGCGTCGCGGGGGCCGTTGCGGACTTCATCACGCGGGGCGGCGCGAACCTCGCGAGGGGAACGGCCTCGGAGCGCGATTTGACGACGCTTTCCGTCGTTATGGACTGCCGCGTCTTTCTGGCCGGACTGCTCGGGGGCTTCGAGAACGGGAACCCGCGGTACGTGACGTTCTGCTCCGGCGTGACGGAGGCCCTGAACGTCGTACTGAAGGGATTTTTATGTTCAGGCCCGCCTTCGGACGGAGCTTTGGCCTCCGGCGGCGTTTCGACTTCCGGCAGGGCTTTGGCTTCCGGCAGGGTTTTAACTTCCAATATGGAACACAACGCCGTCGTCAGGCCGCTGCGGGGGCTGGAGAGGAGAGGGCTTCGTCTGGAATTTCTCGACTGCGACCCCGACGGCCTCCTTCGTCCGGAGACGGTGGCGGGGGCCCTTGACGATGAAAAAGCCGACCTCGTCGTTCTCGGCCACGCCAGCAACGTCTGCGGGACGATCCAGCCTCTGGAAGAAATCGCGGCCGTCTGCCGCAAACGGGGCGTCCCTCTGGTCGTGGACGCCGCGCAGACGGCGGGGATACTGCCGATTCGAGTCGCGGAGTGGGGACTGTCCGCCCTGTGCTTCACGGGGCACAAGGGCCTGATGGGTCCCCAGGGCGTCGGGGGGATCGTCTGGAACCCGGACTTCGCGGGGCGCGTCGAGCCCCTGGTCGAGGGGGGGACGGGCAGTTTTTCGCACGTCGAGGTCCAGCCCTCGGACATGCCGGACAAGTTCGAGGCCGGAACGCCGAACCTGCCGGGCATTGCCGGGCTTTACGCCGCGCTCTCCTGGCTCGCGGAGACGGGCATCGAAAATATCGAACGGCGCGAGCGGGAACTCGGGCAGCGCCTGCTGGACGGGTTGGAACGCTTCGGGGCTTCGAGCGCGCCTCGGGGGAGCACGCTCCAGGGGGGCAGGACGACGATGGAGGGGCGGCTGCCGGTATTTTCGCTGAACTTCAGAAGCTCCAACGATGGGATTCTGGATAACGGTCTTCTGGCGGACCGGCTTTCCCGGGAGGGCTTCGAGACCCGGCCCGGTCTGCACTGCGCGCCCCTGGCGCATCGGCGTCTCGGCAGCTTTCCTCAGGGCAGTTTGAGGGTTTCGCCCGGTTATTTCAACACCTTCGAGGATGTGGACTCGTTTATGGAGGCTCTGGAAAAATGTACGCGCGAAAACTGAACGTCATGCCCTCCAGCGTGGGCTGTGCGGGAGAAATAAAACTGCGCAGGCTGCTCGATTTTCTGCAGGACACGGCCGCCCTGGCTGTGGAAAACCGGGAGGGAACGCCCGGCGAACTGATGGGGCGCGGGTACGCGTGGGTGCTGCTGCGGTACGAGCTGGAGGTTACGGGACGCCTGCCCGGCATGGACGAGTCGATCACCATCGAGACCCGGCACACGCCGAACGACGGATTGCATACCCTCCGTGTCTTTCGCGTATTCAACGAGGCGAACCGGGCGGAGACCCTCGTGATGGCAAAGACCTCCTGGGTGCTGATCGACCTCGCCGCGGGCCGTCCGGTGCGGGCGGGGCAGCACCTGCCGGAGATCTTCACCGACGTGGCCGACGATCCTCCCATCGACCCCGACTTCACCCCGATCCCAAAACTCTCGAAATCCGATGAAACCGGTTTCAGCACGACGCTTTTTCCGGTGCGTTTCCACGACCTGGACGCCAACGGGCACGTCAATAACGCCGTGTACTTCGAGTGGGCCTTCGAGGCGACCCCTCTGGACCTGCCGGCCTGGAGCGTCCGCGAAATGCGTTCGGAGTTCCGCGTCAGCGCGAAGCTCGGCGACGCGATTGCGGTGCGCGTCGGGGAGATGCCCCCGGATACGGACGTTCCGGAGGGCGCGCGCGCCTTCGTGTACGAAATGCTCGACGCGCGGGGCGGGGAAAATGGAGAAAAAAGTCGGCCTCTGGCGCGTTTCGCCGCCGTCTGGACGCCTCTGGTCACACCCGGGGCCCTCCGCGAGGCAAGCCTCCGCGAGACGAACTCATGAAAATCGTCATCGTGGGGGCGGGGGAGGTCGGGATCACCCTCGCCGCCACTCTCTCGACCGAGGGGCACGACGTGAACGTCGTCGAACAGGACGCGGGGCAGGCGACGAAGGTGGAGTCGGAACTCGACGTCCGCGTCATCCGCGGCAACGGGGCGCGTCCTCAGGTGCTGTACGACGCGGGCGTTCGAGACGGGTGCGACGTGGACTTTCTGGTCGCCTGCACCGATCGGGACGAGGTCAACATCCTCTCCTGCTGGATCGCCAGGCACGCGGGCGTCAAACACGTCATCGCCCGCGCGCGCGGGCTCGAGTTCACCGACTCGCCGACCTGGGGACAGGACCTCGGGATCGACATGATGTTCTCCCCGGAGCGCTCCGTCGCCCGCGAGATTCTGGAGCTGCTCTCCGTCAGCACGGCTGTCCACACGGCGGAGCTTCTGGGCGGGCGGGCGGCCATCTACGCCTTTCGCGTGGCGGCCGCATCTCCGCTGATCGGGCTCTCGCTGCAGGAGTTCCGCATGAAAAACCGCGACCTCATCGCGATCGTCGTCTACATCGAGCGCGAGGGCGCGGAGGATATTGTCCCCGACGGCAACACGGTCATTCTGGAAAACGACCTCTGCTACGTCGTGTCCTATCGCGAGCAGGTCTGGCGTCTCGAAAAGCTCTTCCAGCTCCACTCGTCCCGGCCGCTGAAGCGCGTGTTCGTCGTGGGCGGCGGGAAGTTGGGCTTTCAGGTGGCGCAGCGGCTGGAGCACAACTACCGGGGCGTCGAAATTCGCCTGATCGACCACGACCGCGAGCAGTGCGAGAAGCTCGCCTCCGAGCTGACTCGAACCCTCGTCCTGCACGGAGACGGGGCGGACGAGACGCTGCTGTCCGAGGAGGGGATCGGGGAGGCGGACGGCTACGTCTGCGCCACGGAGTCCGACGAGGTCAACCTGATCTACGGCGCGATGGCGAAGTCGCTGGGCGCGCACAAGTGCATCGCCGTCGTGCGGCGGCGGCTCTACCTCGACATGCCGGACCGTATGCCCATTGACGCCGTGGTCGATCCCAACGAGGCTCTGGCGTCCGTCATCCTGCGTTATATCCGCTACCCCGGCCGTTCGAAGGCCCTGTCCATCATCGAGAAGATC
>JAITPZ010000286.1 GCA_031289165.1 Synergistaceae bacterium | reverse complement strand
GAAGAAGGCGCGGAGGTTCTGGCGCGGCGTGCTCTGCTGTTTCGACCGCCTGATGGTGCGGTTCGACTCCGACCGGGAACATTTTCTGAGCCTCGGCGTTCCGGAGGAAAAAATTTTCGTCACGGGCGACTGCAAGATCGACGCGATGTTCAGCCGCAGGCGAAATATCGACGCCTCAAAATGGGAGTACCTGCGCGGCGGGGAGACCGACCGCTCCAATCGCCCCCTGTTTCTGGCGGCCAGCACGCACCCGGGCGAGGAGGGCATCGTGCTCGGGGCCTTCCGCACGGTGCGCCAGAAATATCCGAAGGCGCGCCTGATCCTCGTGCCGCGTCATCCCGAACGGGCGCGTTCGGTCGCGTCGGACGCCCTGGCCTTCGGCGGGGTCGCGCTGCTTTCCGACATGCCCCCCGACGGCGACGCGGAGACGCCGGACATTGTCGTCGTGGATAAGATCGGGGTGCTGTTCGATCTTTGCTCCATCGCGGACGCCGCGTTCGTCGGCGGAAGCCTGGTCCCGAAGGGCGGCCAGAACCTGATGGAGCCGGCCCTGTTCGGCATTCAGGTGACCCACGGCCCGGACACGAGCAATTTCCCCGACGCCCTCCGCATGGACTCCGTCGGCGCGGCGCAGGTGGTTCGCAACGCCCCTCAGCTCGCGAAGGCCTGGCTGGTCTCCATGAACGAGGCCGCGCGCCTTCGCGCCCGTCAGGCCTGCCAATCATGGTTCGACACCGTGGGAGGCGCCTCGGCCCGGAGCTGGCGGATTATTCGGGAATACATAAACCTGGATCGCCCAACGGACGAAAAGCCCCGTTAAACGTAAGCCCCTTCGATACAGAATTTTTTAACCACGGGGACCGCCGGGCGGGAAAATGAACGGCCTTCGTCATCCTCCGCGATATGCGCCCGCCCTGACCTTCCACGCGCCATTCTTGACTCGTCTGTACACAGGTGTTAGTATCTTCATACTTTGTATTATCTTTTCATCCTGTTGTCATACTTTACGTCGTTTTGTGCGGCTTTCCCCCGCGGGTGATTCTTCCCCGGGGAGCTGGGCAGAGGGGTATGTTTTATGCCCTCCGCCGGGCATGACGCACAAAAAACGGTCGCCCGGTCGTCGAAGGGAGGGTGCGGTTGTCGCAGCATCGGACGGAGTGTCTGTGATCGTGCAACGACAGTCACAATTTTATCGACGTCATATGTAATTATTAGGAGGTGGAGTTCTCTATGTGGGGTAAGGTTCCAATTCTCAAAACGATCCACAAGGTTCCAGGCGGGCTCATGGTGGTATTCCTGGTGTTGGGATGCCTGGTCAATACCTTTGCGCCGAAGTCCCTCATGATCGGCAGCTTTACGACGTTTCTTTTCAAGCAGGGCGCCATGCCCCTGATCGCGGTGCTGCTTTTCTGCAGCGGAGCGCAGATCACCGTCAAAACAGCCGGGGTCGCCCTGTGGAAGGGAATAGTCCTGAACACCAGCAAGGTTTTGCTGGGCGTTTCGGTTGCGCTTATCGTCGGCCGGGTGCTGGGTCAGCACGCGACCTGGCTGGGGATCACACCGCTGGCCTTCATCTCCGCGATGTCCAACTCCAACGGGGGTCTTTACGCGGCGCTCGCCTCACGGTACGGCGACGACTCGGACATCGGCGCTCTGGCGGTCATCTCCAGTAATGACGGACCCTTTTTCGAGATGGCCTTCATGGCCGGGACCGGACTGGCCAATATCCCCTGGATAACCCTGTGGGCGGTCGTCGTTCCCATTCTCATCGGGATGCTCCTCGGGAACCTCGACGACGATATCCGCGACTTTCTCAAGCCGGGCGTCATGCTGTCCATTCCCTTCTTCGCGTTTCCGCTGGGCGCGGGCCTCAGCCTGAACCAGCTCGTCGACGCAGGAATTCCGGGGGTCATTCTGGGGCTCTTTACCCTGGTCATCACGGGCGGGGGCAGTTACTTCGTCTATAAGCTCCTTGTGCCCAAGGCCCTGCGCAGGGGCGGCGCGGTCGGCGCCGCCGTGGGGACGACCGCCGGCAACGCGGCAGCGACCCCGGCCGCCTTCGCGGCGGTCGATCCGTCCTTCGCGGCCTATGCTTCGGTGGCCACCGCTCAGGTCGGCGCTTCCATCGTCATCACCGCGATCCTCTGCCCTCTGCTCGTCGATTTTCTGTCGAGGCGGGAACGCAAAAAAGCGGGTCTGGCCGCGGAAGCCGAAGGCGCTTCGATCAAAGATATCGGCTCCAACCTGTAGCTGACGAAAAACAAAATGGCAGATTCCCCTTCTTCGGGAATCTGCCTTTTTTTCATGTGCCTTTTCTTTTATCGCGGAAACTTCCCCGGTTAAGAGAACGTCTCATACCTATCGGCATCGCTCTCTGAAACGACAAATAAAAAGGGTGGCCTTCGCCACCTGATGCACTTCGAATCCACTCCGTTCCGCATAGCCCCCGATTCGTTCACGTCCTCAGTCGCAAATCAGAAGCGCCGCGTTGGTCGTCCTGTCCCTCAGATAAAGGCTGCTCGACATAATCGAGCCATCACTGCCGCACTTCACCGGAACCAGAGACCCGTCAGGCATCAGCCACTGCGGCCTGCCATCGGAGTAGACCAGCTTTGTTCCATCGTAACCCATCTATTCACCTCCCCATCCTTAAAAATTTCAGCTTCGGAGCCTAAACTCCAATTCACCACAGTGAGATCATAAACGCTTCAGCCGCGAAAGTCAAACGCAGGACACCCGACGCAGAACATATCACGGGAAATTACGGATTCTTTCCCCGTTGGCACGGCGATAAAGCGGACTGCGGTTTAAGCGGTTTAACTGGAATTACGCTGTGGAGACAGAGCCGTGATGATACAATGGCGAAAGGTTTACACAATCGTATGCGAAAGTCGAAAAATTCGGCTTGTCGCAGTATTTATGGAGGAGGATA
>JAITPZ010000262.1 GCA_031289165.1 Synergistaceae bacterium | reverse complement strand
TTTGGCGCAACAACATTATGTTTGTTTCTATTGGAGTTACAATCTGGCGCAGCTATGCACTCAACCTCAGACAGGAGCGCCGCTATGAGTACTCTGACCACAGCCCCGCTTGCGCCCCTGCTGGATCGCTTGTTCGCAGAGGCCGCTGAGGTGTCGTCGGCAGCGAGCTCTGCGGCAGGCGAACTCTCCGACGAAGAGTTCGCGTGTCTGATGCGGAGTAAGACCGATTACCTCGACTTCTACGGGCGCATGAAGGATTTCCCGCTCGCCGTATCTCGCGAGACGGGCGCACTGCTCTACATGCTGGCGCGGAACTGCAGCGCGCGAACGATAGTCGAGTTCGGGACCTCATTCGGCCTCTCGACCCTGCACCTCGCCGCAGCCCTGCGGGACAATGGCGGCGGTCACCTGATCACCAGTGAGTTTGAGCCTTCAAAAGTGGCGCGGGCCCGGAAAAACCTGGCGGCCGGCGGTCTCATCGACTTGGTGGAGTTCCGAGAGGGAGACGCGCTGCAGACGCTAAGCGTCTCTCTGCCAGAAACGATCGACTTGCTCTTGCTCGACGGCGCCAAGGCGCTCTATCCCGAGATTCTAAGCATGGTTGAGAGCCGCCTCAGGCCTGGCGCGTTAATCATCGCCGATGACGCTGATTATAGCCCTGACTACCTTGCGCGTGTGCGCTCGCCCTCGGAGGGTTACATGTCCACGCCGTTCGCCGAGGATGTCGAGCTGTCCATGCGACTCGGCTGAAGCCAATCGCATGAAATGCAACATGGGCTCGGTTTGTTCTGCCTTGTCTGCCCAAATGACCGGGCCCATGTTCTGACTATCTTGATTCGCCTAATTCCGGTAATCAGAAAACAATATCAACAAGGTTGTCGCTCTTTGCGGGCGGCAGGATTTTCGAGCGCCGGCCCATTTCGGAATCCTGGAAATACAAAACCTGCGTGCCATAAATGCCCGGGAACCCAGCGGGGAAAATGAGCATGTTCCCTGCGTCAACCACATCGCCGAGGGAATTTTTCAGGAGCCCCGGAAGCCGCCTGCACTCGTCCGACATCATGAGAGGCGCTGCACTTCTTGTAAAGAGGTCTGACGGGACTTGTTCCCGAACAGCTTGCCCTCCTGAAAAGATTCGCTGTAATTCTCCTTTAGAATGGTCATTTGCCCTGTGGATTTCGCCAGATACTCGCACGTCTCTAAATCGTCAGGCGCGAACGCCACCTGAATATCTCCTTTACATTCGCTGTATTTAGCGAAGTAGCATCGTTTTGGGCCTTTCTTAGGAACAGTAAAATAATAACTTACGAAATTATTCTTTAAAAATAATATAATTCCATTGTTCAAAAGGCGGAACTGCAGATATATGAATCGCTTTGAATTCTTCGGCTGAAACTGTTTTTGACAACTCATAAACGCAATTATCCGGCATACAGAGTACTTTTAGTCCTGTCTGCGTGCTTGTTGCTCCGATGAGGTTGACAGCCGTTTGTACATCAACAAGCGGCTTTCCTTCCCGATTTTTTGATATGAAGCAGAACAGTCTGTGTTCGACTTTATTCCAGGATAGTACTCGCTCCGGATCTCCTCCGTATGTACAGTCTTCAACAATTTCACGCACGAGTTCCTGAATGTTCGCGTGGTGTTCCTCTGCATATTTGGGACCGCCGCCCTTTCGCCTGACACGTTCATGTGTATTCGCGGATGAGTTGTTTTCAAGCTCTCTTTTCCCGGCGGTTATCGTGTTCAGCGATATTCCAGTCACCTCATGAACTACTGTCGCCCCTCCGTATCCATACATATTCGCAAGTGTCGCTGCGTACTGCCTGCGTTGTCTCTCATTCAATGCCAGAACCATTGATTCTCACATTACTTTTGCATTTGAACCAAATTTCTTTGAAATCCTGAAAATTGACAGAGACTGCCTTTGGTGATATTCTTACCAAACAGGTTTTAGTCGTAATAGAGAGTGGGGCTTTGGTTCCACCGAAATTTTGTATGTAAAACTTTGGCTATCCTCAATGGGATAGCTTTTTAGTTATCCTGACGGAGGTGTTTTCATCGTCGGGGAACATACGAAGGGGGGCTGGGCGTTGTCGCCAAAAGGGATCCATTTCATTGTGGAAGCTTCGGGGTGTGGTGCGGTTATTGCCGATGTTGTGCGATTGCAGGATATTCTGGTGGAGGCCGCGAAACAGGCGAACGCGCAGGTTTGGTCCGTCTCGTTCAACCGCTTTCCGCCCGACGGAGTCAGCGGCGTGGTGGTCATCAGCGAGTCGCACCTGTCGGTGCACACGTGGCCGGAAGAGGATTACATGGCCCTCGACATCTACACCTGCGGGGAAAAAAGTATGCCCTTCAAGGCCGTGGAATACGTTCTCAAAATGATCGACGCGAAACGGAGCCATATCACGGAGATTACGAGAGGTCTCGACGACAACGACCGGGTTTTTTACCATTCTTTCATCACTTGGGAAGAGATCCTGAAGAAAAACGGCGCTCACGGCGAATTGCAGTAAAAAGGATGAAAAACGCAAAAGGGGGGAGGCGGCGCGGGTCGCTTTTCCCCTTTTTCCATTGCCGCCGGTTCGCGTTGCGTTCCCGGCTTAAAATATCCATACAATTTAAGAAAAAAAACAAGAAATTGCCTGTTGATTCTTAAGTTTTCGGAGATATTCTTTCGGAAGCGGGGAGGTTGAAAAAACATGAGCGGATATCGCGTTTTGACGCGTCGCATTTCGGTGTTGGCGGTTGTCATTCTGCTCCTTATCCAGGCGTCGGAAAGCCGGGGGTTTTTCCCGGACACGGATGCCGCGGGCGGAGATTTTGTCCCCGACGGAGTGGCGGCGGTCGCAAAACCCCTCGTGAGGGCCAGATGGAACTTCAACGGACTGGTGCTGTCCTCTCCGGACGCGGACGGGCTCGGGGGCGTTTCCTGTTACAGCCGGTATCTCCCGTTCATTTCCACGCGCCTTATCGAAGTTCCGGGCGGAATTCACGTTCAGAGGACGGCTCGCCGGGCCGCCGTCGGCTGCGCCAATCTCGCGATGGGGGCGGTCATGTACACCCACCGTTTCCCCTCCGCGGCCCGTCTGCCCGGCAAGTCGATGGATCGGCGCACCCCGTTCATGGCGATCGTGGAGAAGGACTCCGTGGCCTCGCCCGATATCGCCCCTCTCATGGGGGGCTCCGGGGAACGGGGATTTTACGAGTGGGACAAAATGAGGGACGAGATTTTTTTCGCGGACCTTCTGACCTCGCAGGGGACTTTGCCCCTGAACGCCTCGTTCGACCTGGATCCGTCCCCCTCGGCAGACGGCGCGGCTCAGAGCGAAATGGCGGCGTTCCTCCGCGACGTCGGTTACGCGACCCGCTCCAGATACGTGCTGACCGACGACGCGGGGACGACCCTCACGTCCACGCAACCCGAGGTCGAGCCCGGCGTTTTCCGGGACGTGTTTTTTTATAAAAGCGCGGTCTATATGGGGGAAAGCCCTCTTCATCGTCTCATGGGCGCGAAGATCACCGCGGAGAATTTCGACCGGCACGTGAAGCCCAACCTTAAAATGAACCTGCCGGTTCTCGTGGACATCATGCCCCCGGGAGGAGGAACTGTGTCTCATACCGTCGTCGTGGACGGCTACGGCCATGACGTGGAGGGAGCGAAGCCGCTGTATCACATCCTCGTGGGACATGGGTTGTACGACGACGGCTGGTACGAACTCTCCCGCGAAAACATCGAGGGGTACGCGGATGTGGGCGGGGTCACGTACAATATCTCTCCCGACGGGGTTGGCTCTCTCGTCGGCGGGCGTTTTTTCGATGACTTCGCCCCTGTCGGGCGGGACGAAAAGGTCGAAATAAGGATTTTCCCGGTCTCGCCGCAGGAAAACGCGCTCGCCTCTTCCGACGCCCTGCCGGTGGTTTCCTTGGACTCCGTCGGAGAGTTCGTCCTGGACGCGGGGGCGAACACGGGGGCAATGGCGTTGACGGTTCTTCGCCCCGGTTTTCGATATCGAGCGTTTCCCCTGACGGTGCGCGCCGCGGGTGATCCTTCGGGCTGCAACGAGTGGGCCGAGCTGCTTTCCGCGACGAGAATCGTGTACATTGGAGAGGCCGATACGGAATTGCTGAAGATCCTTTCCTTCCCCGGCGGCGATCGCTTCGGCCCGCGGGGGGACAGTATTTTCCCCGATCTCGATCCCTCTCTTCATCTCAACCAGTCTCTTTATATGGCCCGGCTCTCCGATCGACCGGAAACCTGGAGGTGCGCCAACGCTGACGTGCTGCTGATCGACGAACCTGACTCGCGCGGTTCAGATTCATGGCCCGTCGCGCTTCTCGACGGGGCTGAGGAGCTCGCGCGGCGCGGCGGGGTCGTCTGCGTCGCCGGAAACTCCCAATCCTTCGCGAGGGCCCTAGCGGACCGCGCGGGAACCCCGGCAATCTCCTTCGACACCGGAGCGGTCGAGTTCGGCCTCGGCCAGGGAAAGGTTGTCTGCGCGCCATTTATCGCAGATCCCGGCATTGCGGCCTCGCAGGAGAGCGGAAGGATCGCGCGGGAGCTCGTCGCGGGACTCCTGAGATACGCGCAGGAGCGCAGAGAAATCCGCCGCCTTTCGGAGGAACCGGACGCGTGGGATCGGCGCTCCATCGATTTGACCTTCATCTCCGACTTCGACTGCGACAGCCTAGAACTGGGGGCGGCGCTTTCCCGCGATTTCGAGGTGAGCCGCGCGTCCGGCGACGTCACGTTCGCGCTTCAGGCGACGGGCCTGACGCTGGGCCTGGACGGGTTGCCGGCGGAGGCGTTCCGCATTCTGGACGTCTCGCTTTTCGCCCCGGATGGAGAATTGTTTGGGCGTCGACGGGTCCGCGGCACGCGGGTCTCCTTCCCCGTTTCCGCGGATTCCGTGACACAGCGGGGTCACGCCGGCGTCTGGAAAATGAGAATAAACGAGGCGAGGGGCTTCACGCTCCGTCAGGTTCTGGTGGCCCTGCGCGTAACGGGGCTGCGTCGGCTCGACGACGGAGATCCCGGCTATGACCCCGACGCCTGGAGGGCGGCGTATAACCTGATCAGCGGCGATGCGGGAGCCGAAGTCCTTGTCGGGGCATCCAACCCGGCGAGCGCCGATGTTTTTCTGGGCGGGGGCGGGGATGACATGTACCTGGGCGGAACCGGCGACAACATCTACACCTGGGAACCGCGCGGGGGATACGACACCATCGTCAACAACGCGACGAAAACGGCCCCCTCGGGACTGCTCTGGATCGGCAGGGAACCGGAGAGCCGGATGAACCTGGAACGAGCGGGCGACGATCTCGTCGTCACCCTGAGGGACGGGAGCGCGAACGCGCGGATTTTGGGTTCCGTGACGGTGCGGGGCTGGTTCACCGCTCCGGGAATGAAGCTCGCGACGATCAGCGCCATGGATTTCGAGATGTCCGCGGAGGAGATCGAAGAGCGGATGTGAGCATTCATGGTCGCGGATTTCCCGGCCATGACTCGTCCGTATTTGTCCGAACGTGTAGAATAGTTCCAGGTAAAATAAATTATCATGAGTTTTGACGGAGGTGTATCGCAGTGAGTCTTATGCTGTATAACGACCTGACGCGAGAGAAGGAAAAGTTCGTTCCCCTTCGGGAGAGACGCGTTTCCTTTTACAGTTGCGGTCCTACCGTGTACGATTTTTTCCACATCGGCAACGCGCGGCCCTTCATCGTGTTCGACGTGCTGCGCCGCTATCTGGAACACGTCGGGTACGAGGTCACGTTCGTCCAGAACTTCACGGACATCGACGATAAAATGATCAACCGCGCCAACGCAGAGGGCATCACGGTCCCGGAGCTGGCGGAACGCTTCATCGCGGAGTACTGTCGGGACGCTGACGCCCTGGGCATTCGTCGGGCCACCGTGGCCCCGCGCGCCACGGAGCACATGCCGGAGATCATCGCCCTGATCTCGGGGATCGTGGAGAAGGGGCACGCCTACGAGGTGAAGGACCCGTCGGGGAACGGCGACGTCTACTTCGACGTGAGGAGCTATCCGCCCTACGGCAGGCTTTCGAAACAGAGCCTCGACGAGCTGGAAAGCGGCGCGCGCGTCGAGGTGGGGGAGGCCAAGAAGGATCCGCTGGACTTCGCGCTCTGGAAGGCCGAAAAGCCCGGCGAGCCCTCGTGGGACAGTCCTTGGGGCCGGGGGCGTCCCGGTTGGCATATCGAGTGCAGCGCCATGTCCTCGAAGTACCTGGGCTCGACGATCGACATCCACTCGGGCGGCGTGGACCTGACCTTTCCCCACCACGAAAACGAGATCGCTCAGACCGAGGCCGCCACGGGCGTTCCTTTCGTGCGCTTCTGGCTGCATAACGGTTTTCTGCTGATCGATAAGGAGAAGATGTCGAAGTCCCTCGGCAACTTCATGACCGCGCGCGCGGCCCGCGAAAAGTACCCGCCCCTCGCGATACGCCTCTTCATGCTGAGCGCCCACTACCGCTCTCCCATCAACTTCGCGCCTGAAGGGCTGGAACAGGCGGTCGGCGGCGTAACGCGCCTGCGCAACTCCTGGGCCGACCTCCGGTACGCCCGCGCCTCGCGAGCCGGGGAGGGGGTGGACGCAGCCGCCTTCGTCGAAGAATTGGGAAAATTCGACGCGAGCTTCTTCGAAGCGATGGACGACGATTTCAACACGGCTGCCGCTGTGGGGGTGCTTTTCGAGGTCGTCCGGCTGGTCAACACCTGGCTCAGGGACCATCCCGTCCTGCCTGTGAAGTTCTTCGACGCCGCTGAGGAAGAGCTGCGGAAGCTCGACGACATTTTGGGCGTCGTCGGCGTTGACGAGGCAAAAGATGCGGACGCCGACGAAATCGAGCGACTGATCAGGGAACGCGTCGCGGCGCGGAAGTCCAAAGACTTCAAACGTTCCGACGAGATCCGCGACGCCCTGCTCGCCCGGGGCATCGTCCTCGAGGACACCTCGACGGGAACGAAGTGGAAGCGAAAGCTGCAGCACGATGCCCCCTGAACTCTGATCGCAGCCCGTCCTCGCGCCTCCCTCACCCCAGCCCCCCTCCCTCCGGGAGAGGGGCTGGACCTGCGGCGGTGCAGGTTATAATCGTCACAGACAGGCGCAAAAATCTCTGGAGACGATGAATAGTCAAAAAACAGCAAACATGAGAAACTATCCAGAGCTACCTGTCTCAAAGACAGACTGGAAGGGATCTCATGTCTACAGGTATACTGTACCACACACAGAACATCATTCGCGACGACCTTGAGAGATCATCGAGTCGGCATTATGAATTACTATGACTACCGGATTTCAACGGGGCCATTGGAAGGAACGAACAACAGGATACGTGTATTGCAGAGGCGAGCCTGAGGATTCCGCGACCGAGAATACTTGAAGCTGATAATATATGCCCTGCATGAAACGAACTTCAAGATG
>JAITPZ010000202.1 GCA_031289165.1 Synergistaceae bacterium | reverse complement strand
ACGCACATTGATCCTCTCCCCTCTGTGTATGCTTTGACCATTAATATACATCACAGATAGGAGTTTTTAGACAGGCTCTTATAATTTTTCATCTATTTTTCCTTACTCAGTTCGACTTTAGAGAGAGTTTCCTCTGTGTGTGAAAATGACATTCTGAAAGAGGAGATCCGTTTATGAAAACGACATAAAACTGCTTCACGTAAGGCGTACGATTTCATCCGTCTTCGTGGCGGCTGTCGCCTTCATCCGTGGTTTCAAATTTCACGACCACCCTTTTTTTCCCCGGACGATGTCCTCCTCGTACTGCATAGCCCAGAGTTGCGTGTAGACGCCCTTTTTGCGCAGGAGTTCCCGGTGCGCGCCCTGTTCGACGATTTTGCCGTCCTTTACCACGAGAATCAGGTCGGCGGTCCGGATTGTCGAGAGGCGGTGAGCGATCAGGAAGGACGTTCGGCCGACCAGGACTTTCGATATCGCGGTCTGGATCAGGCGCTCGGTCTCGGTGTCGATCGACGAAGTGGCCTCGTCGAGGACGAAGATTCGCGGATCGGCCAGCACCGCGCGCGCGAAGGAGATGAGCTGTTTTTCGCCCGTCGAGAGGTGATCGCCTCCCTCGCCGACGTCGCTGTCGAGGCCCAGGGGCAGCTTCGCCAGAATGGAATCGGCCGACACGAGGCGGGCCGCCTCCATAATCTCCTCGTCGGTCGCGTCGAGGCGTCCGTAGCGGATGTTGTCGCGGATCGTTCCGGAGAAAAGATGCGGGCTCTGCAGGACGTAGCCGATGTTCGAGTGCAGCCAGAGCTGCGAACGCTCCCTGTAGTCCCTGCCGTCGATCAGGATCCTTCCGGAGGTCGGCTCGAAAAACCGGCAGACGAGGTTGACCAGGGTGGACTTGCCCGCGCCCGTTTCCCCGACGATCGCCACGCAGGTTCCCGCCGGGACGTCCAGGGTGAAGTGCGAGAGCACGACCTCGTCGCCGTCGGGGTATTTGAAGGTGACGTCGTCGAAGCGAATGTCGCCGTGGAGCGGCTCCCAGTTCTCCCGTTTGGGGTCGAAGCTGTCGCCGTACTTCTCCGTGACCTCCGGGGAGTCCGTTATGTCGGGCTCGTGCTTCAGCAGGGCGTCCACCCGCTCGATGTTCGCCTGCGTCGCGGTCGCCTCCGAGAAAAAGCGGGACAGGTGCTGTATCGGTTCGAAGATGTTGATGGCGTAGGAGATCATCGCCGACAGCGTGCCGAACGCCATGACGCCCTCCATCACGTACGAGGAGCCCTGAACGAGCATCATGGCGACGGCGACGGAGCCGAAGATCATCATCACGGGCGTGTAGACGGCGCTCAGCGTCGCCGCCCGTATCGAGTGGCGGTACATCTCGCCGGTCAGCCCGGAGAACTCCGCCGCGTTGACGTCCTCGATGACGAGGGTCTTCGACGTGCGCGCGCCGAGGATCCCCTCGTTGAACGACCCCGTGATGAGCGAATTCGTGCGCCTCACCCGTCTGTTGTGGAGCAGAATTCTGTTCTGGAACCATGTCGTGATCACCGCCATGACGGGCATCATCACCGCGAGCCACAACCCGAGCCTGAAGTCGAGCAGCAGCATCGCCGTCACGGCGAAAACAACGTAGGAGAGCCCCCACATCAGGTCAACGAGCCCCCACGCGATCAGCAGGCCGATCTTGTCGGTGTCCGAGAGAACGCGCGCGATGATGTAGCCGACCGGCGTGGCGTTGTAGTAGGAGATCGAAAGCGTCTGAAGGTGGTCGAAGCAGGCCTTCTTCAGGTCGCGGGAGAACCCCATCTCGACGCGTATAGCCGTCCTCGTGAAGAGGATGACGCACACGAAGCTGAGGGTCACGGCGGCGACGCCGACCGCCGCGGCCGCGGCCGCGCCGTCCGTTCCGCGCGGGAAGATGAAGGTGTCGATAAAGTACTTCTGGTACAGCGGGATGAAAACGTCGACCAGCGAGGACACCAGCATCAGGAGCAGCGAGCGCGCCACCATTTTGCGGTAAGGCCGGAAGAAGGGGCCCATCGCGGCCCATATTCCGAGGTTGAAGGGCCTGTTGTATATCTCGTCGTCGCGGGTCTGCATCAGGCTTTATCCTCCGTTCCGGGCTTCCCCTTCCTCGTTTCCGGGGCGGACTCGTTTTCGATTTCGTCCTCCGCGTTCTGCTGCATACGGCGAATTCGCCTGTAGATGCCGTCCCGCTCCATCAGTTCGGCGGGCGAGCCGATCTCCGCGACCCTGCCGTTCTCCATGACCATGATCCTGTCGGCGCCCGAGATGGAGGCGATTCTGTGAGCGATGATGATGGTGGTGACGCCCTCGAGCTGTTGGCGCAGCGCCATGCGAATCTTCGCGTCCGTCTCGGTGTCCACCGCGGAGAGCGAGTCGTCGAAGATCATGATCGGCGGCTTTCTGAGGATCGTCCGGGCGATCGCCACCCTCTGCTTCTGCCCGCCGGAAAGCGTGACCCCGCGCTCTCCGACGAGGGTCTCGTATCCCGACGAGAACTGCTCTATGGCGTCGTCCATCTGCGCCGTGGAGGCGGCCTCGCGGATCTTTTCCACAGGATATCGCGCGACAGAGAGCGACGCGACGTTCTCGCGGATCGTACGGGAGTAAAGATACGGCTCCTGGAGGACGATGCCGACGTTCTCCCGCAACCATGAACGCCGGTATTTCCGGATATCCACTCCGCCGATTCGGATCTCGCCCTCTCTATCCCCGAGGTCGTACAGCCTGCAGAGGAGGTGGGCGATGGTCGTCTTTCCGGAGCCGGTCGCGCCCAGAATACCGAACGTGGTCCCGCGCTTCACTGTGAACGAAACGTCGTGGAGGACCGGGGCGTCGCCGTACGAAAAGCTGACGTGATCGAACTCGATGTCTCCCTCTGTCGGCGTTTCGAGGGCGTTCGGCGGGTCGGTCTCGGGCGGCGTGTCCAGGATCTCCTGAATGCGCCCCAGCGACACGCCGGTCTTGCTGGCCTCGGAGAGCACTCGCCCCAGGTTGCGCACCGGCCATATGGTCATCGAGCTACAGGTCAGAAACACGATGAACTCGCCGACCGTGACGCCTCCATCCGCGGCCTGCCAGGCCCCCGCGACGCAGATCGTTATCATCTGAAGCCCGGTCAGCAGGTCGCCCAGGCCCCAGTATGTGCTGAGCATTTTCCCCAGCAGCATCCACAGCTCGGCGTAATGCCGATTCTGCCGGTCGAAACGATCGACCTCGTACCGCTCGCGCCCGAACGCCCGGACGACCCGGACGCCCGTAAAGTTTTCCTGCGCTGTGGCGAGAAGCTGTCCCTCAGCCTCATCCGCGTCGAGAAATCGCGCGGTGGCCCTGCGAAGGAACAGGAAGGAATAGAGAAAGACCACGGGCAGGAAGGCAAACGAGGCCAGCGCCAGCGTCGTGTTCATGGAGAAGAGGATGACGCAGGCGAAGGCGATCAGCGCGAGGGTACGAACGATCTCGATAAGCTGGCTGGAAACGAAACTGCGCACGACCTCCACGTCGGACGTGCAACGCTGGACGATGTCGCCGGTCTGTATGCCGATGTGCCATTCGTAGGGAAGCCTCTGAATGTGCGAGTAGAGCCTGTCGCGGAGCCGCCGGACCAGACCTTCCGCCGCGCAGGCAAGCCCTCGCTGAGCCGCGAAGCCGAGGATTCCGCCGCCGACGGCGATGCCCAGCACCGGAAGGGCGATCAGCGCGCGGTTCTCGCGCAGCGTCTGAAGGCTGCCGGAAAGGCCCGTTTTTTCGATAAGGGCTGTCAGAACGGGCATATCCGCCACCGGAAGCCCCCCGATCACGCTGTCCACAACAAACCGCACCACCTGCGGCAGCAGGAAGCTGCAGAAAATCGCGGCCAGCATCGACGCGAAAGAGAAGAAATAAAGCGCCCTGCCGCCGAGGGAGAGCTCCCACAGCAGGGCGAGAGAACGTCTGTTTTCGGTTGTCGGCATTTTTATCTCATCTCAAAACTACGGTTTTTATCCCTTTGCCGTAATCTTCTTTATTTAGCCATAATCTTCTTTAATTTAATGGAAGAAGAAGCCTTCATTGTCGTAACGCGAGCCTCCCTTCAGCAAAAGCGGCAAAAATTCCGCAATTGATTATATCATCGGTCGGAACTCGTTTCGCCGGAGTCGATGGTTTTGCGGGTTCTTTATACCTTTCCCCCGTCCCACAGTTCCCGCAGGGTGACGAAGCGGTATCCGCGTTCACGCAGGGCCTTCACGATCACGGGCAGGGCCTCGACGGTCGCAGGAACGCCCGAGTGCATCAGGATGACAGCGCCGGGCCGGGCGTCTCCCAGAACCTGGGACACGATGAGCTGCGCGCTTCTTCCCGTGTAGTCGGCGGTGTTCACGCTCCAGAGCCCCAGTTTCATGTTCATCTGACGCATGGCTTTGAAGATCACGAGGCTGAACCCTCCGCCGGGGGGGCGCATGAAGCGGGGCGCGGGTATTTCGAGTGCCTCCATGACCTCGTTGCAGCGTTCCACCTCGCGCATGACCTTTTCCGTCCAGAGGGTGTAAAGTTTCGGGTGCGTGTAGCTGTGGTTCTCGATCATGTGTCCGGCCCGGGCGATGTCGCGCGTGATGGCTCCGTAGCGCTCGGCGAACTTGCCGACCAGAAAGAACGTCCCGCGGACGTCGAGTTCCCGCAGGGCCGAGAGCAGTTCGTACATCCCCCGCTCGCGCGGTCCGTCGTCGAAGGTCAGGACGATCTCCCTCACGAAGGGATGACCGGCGGCGATACCCCATCTTCCTCTTTCGTCGGAAAGGGGCCCCCACTCGATACACAGGAAAAAAACCAGCGACGCGACCATCAGGCCGCGTTCGATCTCGTGCAGACGTCTCAGCATTTCCTCATCGAACTTCCTTCATGTTGTATCAAAAGACACAATCAAAATCAAAATGCACACGGCTTCCTGCCGCCTTATGTTTGCCGATACGCTATAAAGTACTATAATATTTTTTCAGGGTCTGCGCCAGAGGTGAAGGGCAGCGAAAGGGCAGATATCGTCATTGAAAAATGTGATGGAGAACGCGAGACCGGATTGGGACGTATATTTTTTGGCGATCGCGATGATGGCGGCGACGCGGAGCACCTGTATTCGAAGGCAGGTGGGGGCGGTTATCGTGCGCGGAAGGCAGATCGTCAGCACGGGGTATAATGGAGCGCCGACGGGCACGGTGCATTGCTTCGAGGTCGGGTGCCTTCGGGAGACGCTCGGGATTCCGTCGGGCGAGCGGCAGGAGATGTGCCGCGGCTCGCACGCCGAGGGAAACGCTATCGCGCAGGCCGCGCGGATGGGGATCAGCACGGATGGAGGCACGGTTTACTGCACCCACGAGCCCTGTTCGTTCTGCACGAAGTCCATACTGAACGCGGGCATCGCGCGCGTCGTCTACATGGAGTCCTATCCCGACAAACTGGCGGTCGAGCTGAGAGAGGAAACGGACGTCGCCTTCGAGGCTGTTTCCCCGAAAAAACTCGAGGAAGCCAGGGAATGGATAAGGCGAACGTCGATATTTTCAGGCGGAAAACAAAACCTGGAGGATCGAAACTGAGGGGGGATCGGGCTTGGTTCCGACCAGAGAAGAGGCTCTGTCGCTTTTGAGGAAGTACAATCAGGACGAAAGCCACATCAAACACGCGCTTGCAGTGGAAGGGACGATGCGCCACTTCGCGCGCAGAATGGGGGGCGACGAGAGCCTGTGGGGGGTGGTCGGCATCCTGCACGACATCGACTGGGAGCGGACGATGAGCGAGCCCGCGCGCCACTGTAACCTCGCGCCGGAGCTCCTGCGCGAGGCCGGCGTCGACGAGGACGTCATTCACGCGGTCCAGTCTCACGGGTACGGGATATGCTGCGACGTCGAGCCGAAGAACGACATGGAAAAGGTTCTCTTCGCCATCGACGAGCTGACGGGGCTCGTCATTACGGCGGGCCTCGTGCGGCCCTCGAAGTCCCTGTCGGACCTCGAGGTGAAGTCCGTCAAAAAGAAGTGGAAGGACAAAACCTTCGCTCGCGGGGTGGACCGGGACATCATTCAAAAGGGAGCCGAGAGAATGGGCGCCCCTCTGGACGAGCTCATCGAGCAGACCATTGCGGCCCTGCGCCCAATTGAAAAGGAGGTTGGACTGCCCGGAATCTGATCCGCCGCCCGTAATGTGCAGATCGATACGTCAGTAGCTTTGCCGTTGTTCGTGCTTTAACGGACTGATACTCTCCTTTAGAGATGTTCTGAAAAGTAAGTTCAGTAAGAATGTACTAAAAGTTCAGGGAAGGAGACAGTGTCTCATGCCGATTAGAGTGGTGCTGGCGGACGATCATCCTTTGACGAGGGCGGGAATTGCCGAATTTTTAAGACGCGAAAGTTCTCTCGAGCTGTTGGGCGAGGCGGAGGACGGGCTGAAGGCCTGGCAGCAGATTCAGGACCTGAAGCCCGATGTGGCTTTGCTGGATATTCGTATGCCGGGGATGGACGGGGTCTCCGTCGTGCAGAAGGTCAAGGAGGCGGGGTTGCAGACGGCGACGATCATGCTGACCTCCTACGACGCGCAGCAGTACGTCATGGCCTCTCTGCGGGCCGGGGCGCGGGGATTCGTTCTGAAAACCGTCACTCCGAAGGAGCTGACGGCGGCGATAGCGACGGTGGCGCGAGGAGGTCTCTACCTCGACCCGGAGGTCGCGTCGGTGATGGGAGAGAGAGATTTCGATCCCGAGCAGCTTTCGACCCGCGAGCGCGAGGTACTTGTTCTTGCGGCCAAGGGGCTGTCCAGCAAGGAGGTCGCGAGCCGCCTGTTCATCAGCGAACGCACCGTGCAGACCCACCTCGCCTCCATCTACGACAAACTGGGTTCCAAGAACAAGACGGAGGCGCTGCTTCTCGCTCTGAAATACGGAGTCGTGACATTGGAGGAGTTGTTGGAAGATTAAATCTTCTGTTGTAATTCGGCCCTCATTTAAGCCATGGGGACTCGCCTTTTTTAAAAAACATCTTCTGGCCCTTCTTTTATGCGCTCTGATGCTGCCGCCCATAGCCGTTTTAATGGTGGCAGCATTTGCGCATTTCAGCCAGGAGCAGGCAATAGAGGCCGCGGTGGGTTCCTACGTGCAGGATCTCGCCGAGAGCATGGCCTATCGCCTGAGCACGGAGGGCAGGCTCTGGAATCTGCCGGAGGAGCCCTTTTCGTCGATGGCCCGCTATCGTATTTTTTCGTGGGGGCCAGCCATTCCGGGATGGGTCGCCTACATCAGCGCCGACGGAAGGGTCATCATGTCCTCGCCGGGGGCCACCAATATAGCGACGCTCTGGAAAGAGGACCTGCCCGTCGGCACAGCCGTCCGCGTAAAGGATCGGGAGGGGCACAGGTACACGATGGCCGCCTATCACATGGACCAGGGACGGGGTTACGTCGTGGCCGCCGTGTCGTGGGACCAGCTTCTGGGCGGGTTGGTGCGGGTTGGCCGGCTCTGGCCGATCCTGATCGTCGTCATGACGCTCGGCAGCTTTCTGTCCATTCGGCTGCTGTGGGGATACCTGATCTCTCCCCTGAGGGGCCTGGTCGCCGAAATTGACGATCTGCGAATGGGGCGGGATATTCTGAACACCGTCAATCCGGGGGGCGCAGAGGAGATCGCGAGCGTTCGCGACGCCCTGACCCGCTTTGCCCGCGCGGCCGTCGATCGCGATAATCTCCACAACCGCTACGTGCGGGACATCGTTCAGGTGCAGGAGGCGGAGCGGCTGGACATGGCGCGTGAAATTCACGACGGCCCTCTGCAGGACATAACGGCCCTTTTACAGCAGATTCACATGTTCGAAGAGGGAGAGGACATTCCTGTGCGCATTCGGAAGGTGGAGTATCTCGCAAGGGCTGTGGTGCGCGAGCTGCGCGGGCTTTGCGACGAGCTGGCGCCTCCCTGGGTCGAACTGAGCATCGCCAACGCCCTGACCGAGCTTGCGGAACGCCTCTCCCAGAATTACGAGGCGCACGTTTCGGTGGACGCGGACGAATCGATCGACCTGGGATCCGAGCGGACGCTTTCGCTGGTTCGAATTTTTCAGGAGGCCGTTTCCAACGCGGTTCGCCACGGCGAGGCGACGGAGATACAGGGGCAGATGTTCGAGGACGGGGACCACATCGTCTTCGAGATCAGGGACAATGGACGGGGCTTCAATGCCGGATTCGATCACGAGACGCTTCGTGTCGAGGGGCATCGCGGACTTGCCAACATGACCGAGCGGATGCTGCTGATGGGCGGTTCGCTCGAGGTGAAATCCAAAACAGGCGAGGGGACCTGCATTCGATGTGTTATGAAGCGGGATCCCGACGCGCAGGGGGAGATGTCTTGAGGATCAGATTTCTGGGAGCCACGCAGGAAGTCACCGGCTCCAACTATCTCGTGGAATGCGGCGATAAAAAGCTTTTTGTGGACTGCGGTATCCATCAGGGGCGCAACGAGGACGAAAAGAACAGGGAGGTCCCCTGGATCGCTCCGGAAAAGCTCGACGCGCTGCTTTTGACGCACGCCCACATGGATCACTCGGGCCGCGTTCCCCTGCTGGTTCGCCAGGGTTTCAACGGCAGGATATGGACGACGCAACCGACGGCGGAGTTGCTCGGTATTCTCTGGCATGATTCCGCCCATCTCATGAAGGAAGAGGCGGACTGGAAGAACAAAAAGAACTCTCGCAAGGGGCTTCCTGCCGTGGAGCCTCTTTACGACGAAAAGGACGTGGCGAACGCCCTCGCGCTGCTGCGGCCCGTCGACTACGAGGCGACGAACGAGGTTCTGCCCGGGGTACAGGCCCGATTTCACAACGCCGGGCACATACTGGGAAGCTCGTCCATTGCCCTGACCCTGAGGGAGTCGGGGAACGAGGTGCGGCTCGTTTTCAGCGGGGATATCGGACAGCAGCAGGCCGTCGTCGAGCGGACGCCGACCCTGATCGAGGAGGCGCATTACGCCCTCATTGAGTCCACCTACGG
>JAITPZ010000094.1 GCA_031289165.1 Synergistaceae bacterium | reverse complement strand
CATATATAATGGTGTAACTTAAGTTTACCATAAGAGGCTAAAAGTTTTCCTCGATAGTGAGCCGTTTTCAGCTATTCCAACTTCAGGCTTTTTACTTAAATTCACTATACTTAATACGGTTGCTGTCTTTTCGATTTTCTATATCTTGATTTTGTGACGAGAGGTGAGGATAATAAGTAATGTTTTATTCTTTTAAATATGACTATTTAGTTGTTTCAGCAGAGAATGGAGAGGAACGGATGTTTCCTGCCTCTGATGAAATTTCCGGGCGACGGTTCAGGGACGGCTCTATGGTCATGTTTTAAACTGAACCCTGAGGGGGGGTGGATTTGAAGATGGCAGCAAACCTTATCGACGAGATAAAAGCGGCGGAGGAAAAGACGGCGAAAAGCGTTCGGGACGTGAGGGCCGACGCGGTCAAAAGGTTGAACAAAGCCGTGTCGGACGCCGAAATCTCCATCAGGGAGGCCAGGCAGTCGGCCATGAAGCAGTTCCGTGACAAAGTCCAGATGGCCGAGCGTACGGCCGAGGCAAAGGCGCGGAGCATCGTGTCCGAACGTGAAACGGGCGCGAAGGCCTTTTACGCGAAGCACAGGGAAAAGGTCGCAGGAGCGGCGAGCTGGATAACGGAAGAGGTGATGAGCAGATATGGGCGTAGCTGAGCTCAAAAAAGCGGAGCTTTACTATCACAAATCCGTTCGGGACGACGTGGCGAAAATCCTGCAGAGCAGCGGCGCGTGTCAGATCATCGAGCCCTCCGGGGATGCGCGATGGACGGACGTCGATTCGCTTCTGACCGCGTGCGGGGAGCAGGAAACCCACATACGATACTTGTTCCGTTCCCTTGGAAATCACTACACGGACCCGATATCGTCCATCGACCGTATGCTGGGGGAAAAACCGCGTCTCTCCCTGAAAGAACTGGCGCAGGCGGCGCAGAAAACGGATTTGAAGGAACTGGCCTCGTCCGTCAAAATGGCGGAAACGACGCTGAATGAACTTCGGCTCGAAATATCGCAGTTGAAAGCGAACGCCGGGATACTTTCCCGTATAGCGGACTTTCCCTGTTCGCTGGACGTGCTCGGCAATGGAACCCGTACCCTGAAGGGTGTTATGGCCACCCTTACGGTCGATCAGGCGACGGCTCTGGCAGGGGATCTCCTGCCCTGGGCGACCGGGACGGAGCTCTTTACCGCCGCTCGAAATCCCAAAGATAAAGAAGTGTGCATCGTCGTCATGTACGCGCGGGCACATGAGCAGAAAATTCTGGAGCTTTGTGTACTCAATGGAGCGACGTTCGTCGAGCTTCCCCCGCACATCTCCGGAACGGTCCCTGAGGAATCCGCGAAGATCACGGCGCGGCTCGCCGAGTGCGAGCGGGAAGAGGCCGAAATTTTGCGCGGGCTGGATCGGACGGCGGAGGAGTGGATGCCGGTCGTTCAGCAGGCCTCTGACCACTGGGGAATTTTGCATGATCGCTATCGGGCGCTTGCCGCGAGCGACGCGACTGACAGCGTGATTCTGACCCGTTTCTGGATTCCGACAGAAGCTCTCCCGGGCCTGCAAAAGCGACTTGAACTCGCGGGATCGAACACCGCGCTTGTCGTTTCCGACCCCACGGAGGAGGATGCCCCACCGACGCTTTTGCGGAACGTTTTTGCGGTGCAACCCTTTGAAATACTCACCGGCCTGTATTCACCTCCTCCCTATGGAGATGTGGACCCAACCCCGCTTCTGGCGCCGTTCTTTTTCCTGTTTTTTGGAATGTGCCTGGGCGACGCCGGCTACGCCATCGTCATGATGGCCGCCATATGGATGCTTTTCAGAAAATATCGCCGCATTCCCCAAACGGTGAAGGATTTCATCCTTCTCTTCGCTTTCGGCGCGATCTCGACTCTGCTTTATGGCATCGTGAGCGGCAGTTTTTTCGGAGATTTCATCGACGCCTTCCCCTTTATGGCGTTTTTGCGCTCGACGAAAGATGCACTGATGCTGGTCGACCCCATGAAAAATCCCATGCAGGTGCTGGGGATCTCGCTCTTCCTGGGGCTGGCGCATCTGATGTTCGGGCTCGCCGTGGGCGCTTACGACCATATCCGCAGAGGGCGGTACGTCGAGGCCGCGGGGGATAAAATTTCCTGGATTTTTTTCATTGTGGGGCTCGCCCTGTATTGCGCGGGTCTTTCCGGCGCGCTGCCGTCCTTCCTGTCTGTGATCGCCCTGATGATGGCCGCGGTTGGAGGCCTCGTCATCTTCTGGTACGCGGGCAGGGAAAAGAAGGGCATTTTCTCCAAACTGATCTCCGGCTTCCTGGCGATTTACGGTTCGACGTCCTACCTCGGCGATGTTCTGAGTTACAGTCGCCTTTTGGCCCTGGGTTTTGGCTCGGCGGTCATCGGAATGGTCATCAACCTGCTGGGCGGCATGGCGGCGGGCATTCCCTTCGTCGGCTGGCTCATCGCCATTGTGGTGATCGTCGGCGGACACCTTTTCGGCCTCGCCATCAATATTCTGGGTGCGTTCGTGCATTCACTGCGCCTTCAGTACGTAGAGTTTTTTGGCAAGTTCTACGGTGGGGGCGGGACGCCTTTCAGCCCGCTGAACATCTCCGCTCGATATGTGGAGATCGCGGAATCCGGAGAATAGGGTAAAGCGTTTTCAGGTTGTTCGCCTTGAATTTTTTGTTCTTCAATTTCTTCATTCTCGAAAGGAGTGCTTGGAATTATGGAGTTACTGGGACTTACGTTTGCTTTGTTTGGCGCGGCTTTGTCGACGCTTCTTGCGGGAATCGGATCCGCCATGGGAATAGGCATCGCCGGTGAGAGCGCCGCGGGTGTCATGACCGAGGATCCTGACAAGTTCGGAAGCTGCCTTGTTCTTCAGGCGCTTCCCGGTACGCAGGGTATTTATGGCCTTCTTATCACTTTCGTCGTGTTGAGCAAGCTCGGCGTTCTCGGCGGGGGCGCGGCCGTCGCCGTCAACTGGAACCAGGGTCTTCAGATTTTCGCGTCCTGTATGCCAATAGCCACGGTTGGCTGGATATCCGCCATTTATCAGGGCAAGGCGTCCGCCGCGGCGATTCAGATGATTTCCAGGAAGCCTGAGGCAATGGGCAAGGCCATCGTTTTACCGGCCATGGTTGAAACTTATGCGGTTCTGGCTCTCCTTACAAGCATTCTCATGCTTATGGGAGTCTCCCTCGGCTAGGGCGGGTGGCGCTCATGTCACTGGCCGACATCAAAGCAAAAATAAACGCGGAGGCTCAGGCCCAAATCAAGGCCGTCGAGGACGAGAACGACGCACGGATTTCCGGCGTCACGAAAGAGGCGGATACAGAAGTCAGAGCCGTTCAGAACGAGTATAAGGAGCGCTTCGCCCGGGAGGAACCGGAGATACAGAAGCGCCGGGAGATCGTGGCGGGGCTTGACGCCGCCAAAGTCGAGCTGGGTGTCAGACAGCAGCTGATCGGCGAATCTTTCGAGGGCGCTCTGCGTCTGCTGACGGGCCTGCCCCGCGACCGGTACCTTTCCTTTGTTCAGACCCTGATGGAAAAAGCCGTGGTAACGGGAGACGAAGTCCTTCTGGTCGGTAAAAATGAAGGGCACATCGACGGCGCGTGGCTCGACGCCTACAACGGTTCGCATCAGACGCGCCTGTCGTTTTCCGGCGACCGTCTGCCGATCTCGGGCGGGTTCGTGCTGAGAAACGGGAAAATAGACATTAACTGCTCGTGGGACATGCTGGTTGGGGACATTCGTCCGGAGATCGAAGCTGACGTCGTCAAACGGCTGTTCACCTGAGGAAGAGGGGTGGCAACCGTGAGCTACGTGTACGCGGTGGCGCGACTGCGGGCTATGGAAAACCTTTTTCTGGATGCGTCGTTCTTTTCGCGACTTATCGACAGCGCGACGCTGGAAGAGGCGCTGAAATCCCTGGGAGAGACCGCCTACGCCCGGTGGGCGCCGGGCGTCTCCGAGGGCGCTTTCGATCGTATCATCGACAGCGAGCTGGTGGCGACCTTCGATGACCTGAAGGGTTTCGTGCCGGACGGAGAGCTGGTGGATCTCTGCAGAATGTCCTACGATTTCAATAACGTCAAGGTCGTTCTGAAAAGTCTCCTGAAAGTCAGAGAGGGCGGTGAACGCCGCTACGATCTCCTTTCCGGACTGGGAGCGAGAAACACGGACGGGCTGATCATGGCGATTGAGGGCGAGGAGTATGGTCTTTTGCCCTACGGTCTCGGCGACGTGATTCCCCACTGCTGGACGGTCTGGGAACAGACGAAAAACCCTCAGCAGGTCGAGATCATCCTGGACGCCTGTCTTTTTACGACGATGCGCGCCACGGCGGTGGAACTGCAGAAAAAACTGAAAACATCGCTGCTCGTGCGGTGGGTAGAGCATAAAATCGACGCGGAAAACCTGCGAAACGCCGTGCGCCTGCAGCACATGAACTACGACTCCGCGACCGCTCTGCCCTTTTTCCACAGGGGGGGGACGCTTCGTCCCGACGACGTGGCGAAACTCATGGCCGAACCACCGGAGGCATGGGGCAGGGCCCTGTCATACACCGGCATCGGCGCCGCGCTGGACGCCGTTCAGGATCGTTCGGACGTGCAGGCCGCGCTTTCCGAAATTTCGAAGGCTCTGGACAGTTACCTGATCGCCGTCCTGGAGAAAGTGAAGTACAGCGCGTCCGCGCCGGAAAACGTCGTTCTGTACCTCCTGCGCAAGGAGGAGGAGGCGCGCGACCTTCGCATTGCCCTCGTGTGCGTTGCCAACGGTTTGAACCGGGAATTCGCGAGGAGGTTGTTGGGTCATGGCCGATAACATCAGTCGTAACGACTCCCTGCCGATGGCGGCCATAGGAGACTACGAAATGGTACTGCCGTTTCAGGCCGTCGGCGTGAAGGCCGTCGTGTTGGACGCCGCCAGGCGAGAGCGGTTCGAGCAGATTCTGGAGGATCTGGCGCGTGAGCGTTACGCCGTCGTCTTCATTCAGGAGGATCTGTTCGTCGATTTCACCAAAAAGGTGGAGGAGATCAACGACGCTTATGAAACCAGCGTGTTGCCCCTTCCCGGTATTATGGGCAGCACCGGAGCCGGACTGGCCTCGATTCGCAACAGCGTCGAAAAAGCCGTCGGCATGGATATTTTTGCGGAGAGATAGCATGGACGGCGTGTACCGTTAAAATGCCTTTTCTTAAATCTGGAGGCGATAATTGTGGCCAATGAAATAAAAATTCAGGGAGTCATAGAACGAATATCCGGCCCTCTGGTCGTTGCCAAAGGGATGCTGGGCGCCAGCATGTACGATGTGGTTCACATCGGAGACATTGGCCTGATCGGCGAGATTGTAGAACTGAAGGAGGACACGGCCTCCATCCAGGCGTACGAGGAAACCTCGGGGCTCATGCCCGGGGAGCCGGTGGTCTGTCTGGGCGAGCCCCTCTCCGTCGAACTGGGGCCCGGGATCATCGAGCAGTTTTACGACGGTATCCAGCGCCCGCTCGAGCTGATCGAGAAGGCGGCGCAGAGTCACTTCATTTCCCGCGGCATCAACGTCCCGGCGATCGACCGGGCGAAAAAATGGAAGTTCGAGCCCCGCGTCAAAGCGGGGGATATCGTCGAGACGGGCGACGTTCTGGGTATCGTGCAGGAGACCGTCGTCGTCGAGCATCGGATTATGGCGCCGCACGGCGTCAGGGGTATCGTCAAAAGCATTCGGGCCGGCGATTTTACGGTCGAAGAAACCGTGGCCGTCATCGAAGATGGAGGAACACAGCACGAGGTGAGGATGCTCCAGCGGTGGCCGGTGCGCAAACCACGCCCGGTCGCCCGCCGTCTGCCGCCCAACGTGCCCATGTCCACGGGGCAGCGCGTCGTCGACGCGTTCTTCCCCATCGCTTTGGGAGGTACGGCCTGCGTTCCTGGTCCTTTCGGCTCAGGAAAAACGGTCATTCAGCACCAGTTTGCGAAGTGGGCGCAGGCCCAGATCGTCGTCTACGTCGGCTGCGGCGAGCGCGGCAACGAGATGACGGACGTGCTTCTGGAATTTCCCGAACTCGAGGATCCCCAGTCCGGGCATCCTCTGATGAAACGCACCACGCTGATCGCCAACACCTCGAACATGCCCGTGGCCGCCCGTGAGGCGTCCATCTACACGGCCATCACGCTGGCCGAATATTACCGCGATATGGGCTACTCCGTGGCCCTCATGGCCGACTCCACAAGCCGCTGGGCGGAGGCGCTGCGCGAGATGTCCGGACGCCTCGAGGAGATGCCCGGCGAGGAGGGATATCCCGCCTATCTCGGGACCCGTCTGGCGTCCTTCTACGAACGCGCCGGGCGTTGCATCGTCAGGGGCAAAGGCGACCGGGAGGGCTCCATCAGCGTTATCGGAGCGGTTTCCCCTCCCGGCGGCGACCTTTCCGAGCCCGTCACTCAGAACACCCTTCGCGTTACGAAGGTATTCTGGGGGTTGGACGCGAACCTGGCGTATCAGCGTCACTTTCCCGCCATCAACTGGCTCTCCAGCTACTCGCTTTACACGGAGACGCTCGACGAATACTGGAACGACCGTTTCGACAACGAGTGGAGCGGTCTGCGCGTCGAGGCCATGAGCCTTCTGGAGGAGGAGGACCAGCTTCGCGAGGTTGTCCGCCTGGTCGGCATCGACGCCCTGTCCAGAGACGAGCGCATGGTTCTGGAGACGGCGAAGTCGCTTCGCGAGGATTTTCTGCACCAGAACGCCTTCCACGAGATCGACACCTACGCCTCCATGGACAAGCAGTTTCGGATGCTCAAAACCATAGTCCGTTTCCACCATCTCGGGATGGACGCCCTGAAAAAGGGCGCGTTGATGAATGAGCTCTTCAACCTTCCCGTTCGCGAGCAGATCGCCAGAATGCGTTACCTGGAGGAAAATCGGATCGATCAGATCGACAGTCTGGAAGAAACGATAAAGGAACAGATCAACGGGCTTATCCCGGTAGGTGGTGAAGCAAATGTTGCCTAAGGAATACAGGACCGTCTCCGGCCTTTCCGGGCCGCTGATGATGGTGGAAAACACGTCGGACGTTCGTTATGACGAGCTGGTCGAGATCGAACTTCTCAACGGAGAAAAACGCCGCGGGCGCGTTCTCGAGATCGAGTCCACGCGCGCGCTGGTCCAGGTTTTCGAGGGAACGAGCGGTATCGACGTCTCCAACACGAAGGTTCATTTTCTCGGCAGAGTTCTGACCCTTCCCGTCGCGCGCACCATGCTGGGACGCGTATTCAACGGGCGCGGCGAGCCGATTGACGGAGGGGCCGACCTGATTCCGGAGAAGAGGCTCGACATCAACGGTATGCCGATGAATCCCTTTTCCCGTGACTTCCCGTCGGAGTTCATTCAGACCGGAATTTCCACAATCGACGGTCTGAACCCGATGGTGCGCGGACAGAAGCTGCCCATATTCTCGGCCAGCGGCCTGCCCCACAACCGTATGGCGGCGCAGATCGCGCGCCAGGCGACGGTTATCAGCGGACACGAAGACTTCGCCGTCGTCTTCGCCGCGATGGGCATCACGTTCGAGGAAGCGTCCTTCTTTATGGAAGATTTCCGCAGGACGGGCGCCCTGCAGCGTACGGTGCTCTACATCAACCTGGCGGACGACCCCGCGATCGAGCGTATCACCACGCCGCGCATCGCCCTGACCGCCGCGGAGTATCTGGCGTTCGAGTGCGACATGCACGTCGTCGTCATCCTCACCGACCTTACGAACTACTGCGAGGCGCTGCGCGAAATTTCGGCCGCCCGCAAGGAGGTTCCCGGGCGCCGCGGCTATCCCGGCTACCTCTACACCGACCTCGCGACGATGTACGAGCGCGCGGGGCGCTTGAAGGGAAAAAGCGGATCGATTACCCAGATTCCCATTCTCACGATGCCGGAAGACGACAAGACGCATCCGATCCCCGACCTTACCGGCTACATCACGGAGGGGCAGATTATCCTGAGCCGCGGACTGCACCGCAAGGGCATCTATCCGCCCGTGGACGTCCTGCCCTCCCTCTCCCGCCTGAAAGATAAGGGTATCGGTAAGGACAGGACGCGCGAGGATCACGCCGACCTGATGAACCAGCTTTTCGCCGCCTACGCGCGCGGCAAGGAGGCCAAGGAGCTCGCGGTTATCCTCGGCGAGGGGGCCCTGACCGAGGAGGACAAGGCCTTCGCGAAGTTCTCCGACGTCTTCGAGAACAAATACATCCGCCAGGGCGAGTACGAGAACCGGACGATCGAGAGCACGCTCGAACTCGGCTGGGAGCTGCTGACCATGATCCCGACGAAGGAACTGAAGCGTATCCGCGACGCGTACATCGACAAATATTTGAAGCCCAGACTCGAAAAGCTCGGAGCAAAGGCGGATTCGACGGGCGTCAAAGGTTAGGGGGGAAGCCCAGGATGGCACGTATCAACGTCAACCCCAACCGGATGGAGCTTTCCAGGCTGAAAAAACGCCTGGTGGTCGCGAAGCGGGGTCATAAACTTCTGAAGGACAAGCAGGACGCCTTAATAAAAGCCTTCCTGGAGCGCGCCCGCGAGGGGAAACTGCTGCGCGAACAGGTCGAGGCCGAGCTGAAGGAGTGTTACGGGTCGTTCGTGCTCTCCCGTGCTCAGACGACGCCGGAGGTTCTGGAGCAGGCCCTGATGATCCCGGGCGCGAAATGCACGCTTAC